>NZ_VPEG01000054.1:0-10758 GCF_013417275.1 Acinetobacter sp. YH16038
GCCACGGACAGCCTGTTCTAATTCTATAGAGAATAGCTTCAATAAAATTGCGTAAATTTGAGTTGTGGTGAATGGATAAATTACGCAGAATAACTTTCAACTTTTGCCAGTGTTGATCTGTCAGCATGGTACGAGGCATAGCGAATAGTAAAATTGGGTTTGGCGATTTGATTTTACTACTTCGCTATTTTTTTAAGCTAAAAGTGTCAACACACCCTAATTTTTCCTGATTATCCATCTTATATTTTTCACCCATTTTCAACAAATATATAATTTTAAAAATGAAAAAGCCACCTCTCGGTGGCTTTTTTAAATCTGTTGATCAAGAACCCTGTAGCAAATAACTACCTACCAAGAACAGCACCTGTAGGCCAACGACAAAACCAAATAACCACCAACCTTTCTGACGTAATTCTGTTCTATCCATTATTCTGAGCATCTTAGCCATGTCATCACCTCATTCTTGAGTGTTGATACTGAACTGATCTATACCATCTTTCCTTTAAAGTGCATAAATATTGTGCATTATTTACACAATATCACTTCTATGCAGATATAAAAGCAAAATCTAAACCAGTTCAGCGGGAGAAAATTAAATAAATGTTTCAAACTGCTTAAAAAGCAAAAAGCCACCCACTGGTGGCAATTGATGAAGCTAGTCTAAACAAAAGTAAATGATTTTTCTAGTTTTACTAATTTCCCATAAGTTCAAATTATAAAAAAGGGCCGCTGCTGCGACCCTTTTTTTGAAGCTAAATCAGATTAACCAATAAATTTGCGAGCATTACGGAACATGCGTAACCATGCACCGTCCTGATCCCAGTCTTCTGGTTTCCAAGAGTGTTGGATCGCACGGAAGTTACGCTCTGGGTGTGGCATTAAGATAGTCGCACGACCATCTTTCGAAGTCACACCAGAAATCCCTTCAGGCGAACCATTCGGGTTCAGTGGGTATTGCTCAGTTGCATTACCTTGGCTATCCACATAACGCATAATCACCTGGTTATTGGCATTCAATGCAGCAATGCTTTCAGCTGATGCAACCACACGACCTTCACCATGTGCCACAGCGATTGGAAGAATTGAACCTTCCATACCTTCTAGCAATACAGAATGAGATTTCTCTACACGAACATTAATGCTACGTGCTTCAAATACTTCTGACTTGTTGCGATGGAAACGAGGCCAAGCATCTGCACCTGGAATCAGTGGAGCCAATTGTGACAGCATCTGACAGCCGTTACAGATCCCTAAAGAGAAGGTTTCCTGACGGTTAAAGAATTTCTCAAACTGGTCACGAAGCTGCTGATTGAACAATACTGATTTCGCCCAACCACCGCCTGCGCCCAATACGTCACCGTAAGAGAAGCCACCACATGTGACCAGACCTTCGAAGTCATCCAGGCTGATACGACCAGCAAGCAGGTCACTCATGTGTACGTCAACTGTATTGAAGCCGACCTTATCAAATGCTGCTGCCATTTCCACATGACCATTTACACCCTGCTCACGCAGAATCGCCATATTTGGACGACGTGAATTAATGTACGGCGCTTCGATTTGCTCGTTCAGATCAAATGTCGGTTGAGCAATCAAACCTTTGTGTGATTTATCAGTAACTAATGCAAATTCTTGATCTGCAGTTTCTACGTTGTCACGAAGACGCTGGATTTGATGAGAAACTTCAGTCCAAGCCACTTGCAGGTCAGCACGTTCCAGTACCAGACCATTTACAGATAACTGGTCAGAGTTGTTCACTGTACCTACTACAGAGATCGCATCTTTCAGAGTAGAAGTCGCGATTTCTGCTTGTAATGCTTCCCAATCTGCTTTCGCTATTTGCAGAACTGCACCGATTTCTTCAGCGAACAATGCTTCAACTGATTGGTCTTCTAGCGCTACGCCTAGACGTGCAGCAAACATCATTTCCGCAACAGTTGCCAGTAAACCACCATCACCGATGTCATGGTAAGCCTTGATCAGACCACGGTTGTTCCAGTCTTGAACCAGTGCGAAGAATGCTTTGAAGTCATCAAAGCTGTCGACATCTGGAGTGACAGAGCCGATGGCTTTGTATACCTGAGCCAAGATCGAACCGCCTAAACGGAACTGACCTTTAGATAGATCAATACGAACCAGTACAGACTCAATATTTTTCAGCTCAGGGGTTAATGTCTTACGAACATCAGTTACAGGTGCAAATGCAGTAATCACGCCTGACATCGGAGAAGTAACAGATTTGTCTTCGCCTTCGTCATTCCAGGTGGTACGCATTGACAATGAGTCTTTACCGACTGGAATTGCGATGCCCAGTGCAGGGCACATTTCCATACCAATGGCTTTTACACCTTCGAACAATGCTTGGTCTTCGCCCGGTTGACCTGCAGCAGCCATCCAGTTTGCAGACAGTTTGATGTCGCTGATTTGATCAATCTTCGCAGACATAATATTTGAGATCGATTCAGCAACTGATAAACGTGCAGAAGCCGCTGGGTTTAACAATGCAACTGGTGGACGTTCACCCATTGCCATTGCTTCACCTGTGTAACCGACAAGGCTGGTTGTTGTTACTGCAGCATCAGCCACAGGAACCTGCCATGGACCAACCATCTGGTCACGTGCCACCATACCGGTAATCGAGCGGTCACCAATAGTGATCAGGAATGATTTAGAAGCGACTGTTGGGTTCTTGATCACGCGATAAATCGCATCTTTCAGATCAGTCACTTTAGAGGCATCAAAGTCATCGCCTTTACGTGCAGTAGTTTCATATGAACGGCTCATACGTGGTGTTCCGCCAAGCATCACTTGCATTGGCATATCCACTGGCTTGTTGCCGAACAATGGATCTTCAACTGTTAAGTGACGTGCTTCAGTCGCTTCACCCAATACCGCAAACGGACAACGTTCACGTGCACAGATCGATTCGAATAACGGTAGAGATTCTGGACGGATCGCCAGTACATAACGCTCTTGCGCTTCGTTTGACCAGATTTCCATTGGAGACATGCCTGGCTCAAGCGATGGAATCTTACGCAGGTCAAGCACCGCACCCAACTCATGATCATTCACAAGCTCAGGCATGGCATTGGAGATACCGCCCGCACCCACGTCATGTACAGATACGATCGGGTTGAAATCTTCCATGCGCCAGCAGGCATCAATCACTTCCTGACAACGGCGTTCCATTTCCGGATTTTCACGTTGTACCGAAGCGAAATCGAGGTTTTCACCCAATTTACCGCTGTCTACTGAAGATGCTGCACCACCCCCTAGGCCGATCAGCATGGCAGGACCGCCAAGTACGATCAATAGATCGCCCGGTTGGATTGCATCTTTTTCAACATGGTCAGGACGGATGTTACCGTAACCACCAGCGATCATGATTGGCTTATGGAAACCTTTCACGTCACCATTGACGTTTTGTTCAAATGTACGGAAGTAACCATTTAAGGCAGGACGACCAAATTCGTTGTTAAACGCAGCACCACCCAATGGCCCTTCAATCATGATTTGAAGTGGAGATGCCATACGTGATGGCTTACCGTAATTTTCTTCCCAAGGCTGTTCAAAACCAGGAATGTTCAGGTTCGATACCGTGAAACCGGTTAAACCAGCTTTTGGTTTACCACCACGACCAGTCGCGCCTTCGTCACGAATCTCACCGCCTGAACCTGTTGCGGCACCGGCAAATGGAGCAATTGCGGTTGGGTGGTTATGGGTTTCCACTTTCATCAAGATGTGAGCGGCCTGGCTTTTGTATTTATAAACGTGTTGACCGTTATCTTCTTGAGTTGGATAGAAACGTTGCGTATCAAAACCAACAATCACCGATGCGTTGTCTTTATAAGCCGACAATACGTCTGTTGGTGATTCTTTATAGGTATTTTTGATCATCTGGAACAATGACAATGGTTGAACTTCACCATCAATCGTCCATTCAGAACCGAAGATTTTATGACGGCAGTGCTCTGAGTTAGCCTGCGCAAACATCATCAGTTCGATGTCGTTCGGGTTACGACCCAGTTTAGTAAATGCCTCTGTCAGGTAATCAATTTCCTGTTCAGACAGCGCAAAGCCAAATTCATTGTTGGCTTTTACCAGTGCTTCTTTACCTTGACCCAAGATATCAATCGAGTTCAAAGGTTTCGGAGCAGTTTCAGTAAATAATACTGTAGCATCTTCAATCGCATTGAAAACGCTTTCAGTCATGCGGTCATGCAAGATCTGTAATGCTTCTTTAGAAAGCTCTTTTTCGCCTTTCAAAGTAAACAAAACACCGCGTTCTAAACGATGAACCGGTGTATTACAGTTGGCAAAAATATCAGTTGCCTTTGATGACCACGGTGAAATCGTGCCGACACGCGGTGTCACCAGAATCTGGATTTCATCACTTGCAGCCTGGCGCAGTTCAAATGATTGACCATCGTTGAGAAGCTGTAAAGCGGATTGCTGTTGTTGCTCGTTGAGCGCTTGGTCAAAAAGATAAACAAATTGACTTTCTAGTGATTGAACAGAACTAATTGACGATAAACGTGTGAGTAGTTGAGCTTTCTTAAAAGAAGAATGTGCAGGTGCACCGGCAACGATAAACATGCTGATTTTGGCTCCACGGGATGATCGAGCGACCATGCCACAATGTGACTTGAGAGAGCGCATATTCTACTGTGAAATATATAAATCGGCTAGAGAGGAAATGAGAAAACTCAAGCGAAAAGCTATAGCATTTTATAAATAATGCTTTTATTTTCAGATAAAAAAATTGAATGTAGTCGCACAGCTTAACACAATTTGTTAAAGAAAAATTAAAACCCGTCAAGAATAATTCAACTTAAAAATTTTGTATTATTTTTCAACACTATTGATCATATCAAGCGGTTTAAAATTTAATCTCTATTTTTAATAAAAATGAGCCAAGGATTGACTTCTTTATTATTTCTTGATCAAAAATAGGTAGCTGCGCTGCTTTTTGCCATCTGTCTGAATGATGATCAACTATATTAACTATTCAGCTTACAGATTAAGATTTTCTTTCTATCAAAATTATTGTTCTATAAAAAACAGGCCGTTTGACCTGTTTTTTATTTCAGCTCATTCTTGTAAGCATCTGCTCAGTTATGAAATTCGATAATTCATCAGAAATAGCTTAGGCAGTTTTATTTAATAAAATTCCCCCACCTTCAATTTCTACCACACCATTTTCTCGTACATAGACTTTCCAGTCGGCCAGCAGCTCCTGTAATTTTTCTGGATAACGCTCTGCTAGATCTTCAGTTTCACCCACATCTTCTGCCAGGTTATAAAGTTGCCATCTGTTTGGGCCATTCGGTGCAGGAATAAACAAGGCTTTCCAATCCCCTTTACGCAAAGCTTTTTGTCCGAACAGCTCCCAACCCGTGATATGGTCTTCAGCATGAATATAGGCCTGCTGTTGCTGCAAATACGGCAGAATGCTTTTACCACGTAGTGGCACCAGTTCCCGGCCTTTATACTGCTGTCCCGGATGCTGAATATTTAATGTTTCCAGTAAAGTAGGCAGTAGATCCATCACCGTTAAAAACTCATGACTGATGCCATTTTGACGTGCAAAGCCCTGATGCTTGATAAATGCCGGTGTACGAATTCCACCTTCACTGGTATGCGCTTTATAAAGTCGAGATGGCGCTGTGGCCGCCTGTGCCCAATGCTCACCGTACCAGACATAGGAATTACCCTTGCCAATATTTTCCAGAGCATTGTCATAATATTTGGCAATTACGGTCTCAATATCAGGACCAAAGACTGGTAATGCTTCCAGCTGCGCGCCTTCTGCCCCATTATCCGAAAGAAAAATAATAATGGTATTGTCGTATTGATCAGTCTGTTTCAGGTATTCAATCACGCGACCAAGATTCTGGTCCATACGATCGACCATTGCTGCATAGACTTCCATGGTTCGCGCCGAGAACTGCTTTTCTTCATCCGTTAGGCTGTTCCAGAATTTAATTTTCGCCAACACTGGATGAATCGTAGCATCTTCACCTACTAAACCGAGCTCTTTGATTTTGGCTAAACGCTTCTGACGTAATACTTCAGGACCTTCATCATATACGCCTTTGTATTTGGCAATATCTTCCGGATGGGCTTGCAAAGGCCAGTGTGGTGCTGAAAATGGCAAATAGGCAAAGAATGGGCGTTCTGCACGACTCTCATCATCTTGCAGATAATCCAGCAAGCGATCTGTAAAATAGTCTGAACTATAGAAGTCTTCCGGCAATGCAGTAATGTATTCATCATTTTCTGCATAGAGCCCCCGAGTTACTTTCAACAGGCCCGGAATTTCTTCTTCTGGAATATCGGGTTCAAAAGCATAGTGATTGGCTGCACCCGGGAGCAAGGTAAATGACTTTTCAAAACCACGGCGTGCCGGAAAACGGTCTGGAGTTAAGCCCAGATGCCATTTTCCAGACATGATGGTGTAATAGCCTGCATCATGTAACAGTTCCGGTAGAGCCGCAACCTGATCATTTAAATACCCCTCATAACCCAGTTGGCCTTTCTGTTCAGGTCGTATGGCTTCGGCCATGGAACCCAATCCTGCCAGATGATGATCTGTACCGGAAAGCAGCATGGAACGGGTTGGTGAACAGGTCGAAGCGGTATGGAAATTAGTTAAACGTAATCCTTCCAGGGCAATCGCATCTAAATGTGGTGTTTGGATCTCTCCGCCAAATGCACCCAGATCAGAAAAGCCCAGATCATCAGCGACGATGAGTAAAATATTAGGTGGTGTAGCGTGTGCTGTCGTCATATTTGGTCTGCAAATTGATTTTATTATGGTCATAATTTGCCTGAAATTGCTGGCTCAGCCCTGTCACCAAATTGACAATCTTTCGCTGTATTTCAGCTAAGCTAATTCAAAATGACATTTCATGTCGCACTGCCCTAGTGCTTTACGCTCTTTTTTGGCATGATGCAGAAAGTAGAGAACTGAATAACGATAAATGACTCAAATGCGTTGGTTGGAACTGCTTTCGACAGTTCGGATTGGTAGTAAAAAGCAGAGTACAGAACTGGCCCGTAGCCCGTTCCACAAAGATTATGACCGTATTATTTTTTCCCAGAGCTTCCGGCAGCTCAACCGTAAAACCCAGGTGCATCCTTTAACCCAGCACGATGGTATTCATACGCGCCTGACGCATTCACTGGAAGTCTCCTGTATTGGCCGCTCGCTAGGGATGTTGGCCGCAGAGAAAATTAAAGACCAGCTTCCACCCTGGGTGTCTCCAGCGGATGTGGGCGCCATCATTCAAGCCGCTTGTCTGGCCCATGATATTGGCAACCCGCCTTTTGGCCATGCCGGTGAATATGCGATCCGCGAATGGTTTGATGATGTATCACATACTGACTTCTTAAAAGATTTAAGTCCTGAACAGGAAGCAGATGTACGTCAGTTTGAAGGCAATGCCCAAGGCCTGCGGCTTCTAACCAAGATTGACTATCATCCAAATGATGGCGGCATGCGCCTGACCTATGCCACTTTGGGTGCTTATTTAAAATATCCGTGGCTGTCAAAAACCATGGCATCGCAGGTAGATTTACCTGCCAGTAGCCGTGCCAAGTTTGGCTGCTATCAGGCAGAAAAAGAGATTTTAAAGCAAATTGCGGAAGAGCTTGGACTAATCCAGCTCGGCGAGTATCGATATTGTCGTCATCCACTGACCTATCTACTCGAAGCAGCCGATGATATTTGTTATGCCCTGATTGACCTAGAAGATGGCATCAGCTTGAACATGCTCAGCTATGCTGAAGTGGAACCGGTATTTTTAAATCTGCTCGGAGATTATGGAACGCCTTCTGAAATCGGCATGCCTGATACGACCTGGCAACAGAAAATTGCTGCACTGCGTGGCCGTGTGATGAAACGTCTGGTGAATGAAGTGACGACTGCTTTTGCACGCCACCATGACCAGATTCTATCTGGTCAGTTACAAGGCACTTTATTGCAATATTGTTCGTCAGATATTGAAAGTGGTATTAACCGCGCCAAAGAACTGGCACGTGACAAGATTTTTGAACATCCACAGAAAGCGGGCCTAGAGATCATTGCCCATCAAAGTCTGCAAAATATTCTGGATGCCTTTATTCCGCTGACCACACCACATAAAAACCTGAGCTTTAAGGAACAGCGGTTAATGTCGATCCTGCAACGTTCAGGGGCGAATTTTAAAGACAGCCATTATGACAATATTATGCAGGTATTAGATATTATCTCGAAATTTTCGGATCATCAGGCTTATAACCTGTCACAGGAATTGCAGGGTAATAAAGCCGGATTGTTATAAAACATCTGGCTGGATTAGATGATTATTGCAGCAAAATCACCTGTTTTGCAGAAGGAGATTTTGCCTTTCCTGAAAATGCTGACTACTATGCTACAAAACTGAATTGAGTAATGATAAAAGATGATTGGATGCCTGATTGGTGAAGTGCTGGCGCTGGAAGCACCGACTGTATTATTAAATGTGAATGGTGTGGGTTATGAAATCGATACGCCGCTCACTACTTTTTGCCAGTTGCAAAAAGGCCAGAAAATTACCCTGTGGACGCATCTGGCTGTGCGTGAAGATGCACAATTACTGTATGGTTTTTTAAATACTCAGGAAAAAACCATTTTCCGTACCTTATTAAAGGTGAACGGCGTAGGTCCGAAAATGGCGCTTGGTATTCTTTCAACTTTAAGTGTGGAAATGCTGATCCATACCGTTGAACATGAAGATATCAACACTCTGGTTAAAGTTCCGGGAGTGGGTAAAAAGACTGCAGAACGCCTGATGATTGAATTGCGTGACCGCTTTAAAGCCATGGCTTCAGGTGCTGCCCCAAGTAATTCAACTGCACCACAAATTCAGTTTATGGGCAATTCAGCCGTAGCTGAAGCTGAAGCAGCATTACAATCTCTCGGTTATAAACCGGCTGAAGCGCAAAAACTGGTGAGTGCAGCCAAAGGTGAGTTTACCGAAGCCAGTGACATCATCCGTGCTGCATTAAAGTCGATGAATAAATAAGCAATTTACCTATGAGCAAATTTTCAATCCAAAATTTGCTCGAGCTTTGGCGACATGGATGTCGCCGGTTGAGTTGAGGTACAGGAAGTACCTTCAACTCAACAAAAGATTTTTGTTACTTTTGATCTTTCAAAAGTAAGACAACGCCTACACAATGGCAGTTAAACACAAATCATTATTTGAGGCTGTTTCTGCAGCATCAAACAGCTTCGATAAAGAGATTAAGTTAATAGATATGCAAGACCGTCTCATCAGTGGTTCTGAAAAACCCGAAGATCATTTTGATCGTGCTATCCGCCCGACTTCCCTTGACGACTATATCGGTCAGCCCGTGGTGCGTGAGCAAATGGAAATCTTTATTGGCGCTGCTCGTGGCCGTGCTGAAGCTCTCGATCATACTTTGATTTTTGGGCCTCCAGGTCTGGGTAAAACGACGTTAGCGAATATTATTGCTCGTGAAATGGGTGGTAATCTCAAATCGACTTCTGGCCCAGTACTAGAACGTGCGGGCGATCTGGCAGCAATGCTGACCAATCTTGAGGAAGGTGATGTTCTGTTTATTGACGAGATTCACCGCTTGTCACCTGTGATTGAAGAAATCCTTTATCCAGCCATGGAAGACTACCAGCTGGATATCATGATTGGTGAAGGCCCTGCTGCCCGTTCGATTAAATTGGACTTACCACCATTTACTTTGGTCGCTGCAACCACACGTGCTGGTCTACTCACTTCTCCACTTCGTGACCGTTTCGGGATTGTGCAGCGTCTGGAATTCTATTCAGTCGATGACCTCACTCATATTGTGAAACGCTCTGCAAGCCTCTTGGATGTTCCAATGACCGAAGATGGCGCAAAAGAAATTGCACGTCGTTCACGTGGTACACCGCGTATTGCCAACCGTTTATTGCGTCGTGTACGTGACTATGCTCAAGTCAAAGGCACAGGTGAAGTCACTCAGGAAATGGCTCAACGTGCATTAGATATGTTGAACGTGGATAAAGATGGCTTGGATACTCTCGACCGTCGTTACCTGTCGATGTTGCTAGAACGCTTTGATGGTGGCCCGGCGGGTGTAGAAGCTTTGGCAGCAGCAATGGCAGAAGATTCAGGTACGCTGGAAGATGTGATTGAGCCTTATCTGATTCAGCAAGGTTATGTGATGCGTACTGCGCGCGGTCGTATTGCGACCAATATGGCTTATTTACAGTTTGGCATAACGCCGCCTGAGCCGAAGTAAGGGTTAAAATTCTTTTGGCTTAGCCATTTTTTATCATAAAGAAAAAGAGCTAATTGACTACTGCAATCAATTAGCTCCAAAAGCACAAACTCGAATCTTTATTATTAAGTAGTTTATTTAGCTATTATAGTTATTGCTCTTTAAGCAAATACTTAGGCTATTTCTTTTAAATTTTATCAATAATAATTATGAAATAATCAAAGCAACTTTAATGCCAAAATAGTATTTAACTTAGAGAAATAGTTGAAACTTAGATAGGGTGTGTTGACACTTTTAGCTTAAAAAAATAGCGAAGTAGTAAAATCAAATCGCCAAACCCAATTTTACTATTCGCTATGCCTCGTACCATGCTGACAGATCAACACTGGCAAAAGTTGAAAGTTATTCTGCGTAATTTATCCATTCACCACAACTCAAATTTACGCAATTTTATTGAAGCTATTCTCTATAGAATTAGAACAGGCTGTCCGTGGC
>NZ_VPEG01000055.1:0-9317 GCF_013417275.1 Acinetobacter sp. YH16038
CTATTTGCTGAAATAAGGTTATGCAACGATTGAGCACATAGCTTTCACCTGTTCCCGTAATAATTCCCTTGTACCAAGGATGGATTTTTGACGTTAAGTTATCTATTAACTGCTTTGTTTCACCTTCTTTGAGTGTGACTTCTTTATTGTCTGCAGCAACAATGATGCTATCATTCAATTGAATGGCTATGATAAAAGTCATACTTTGGTGAAAAAAATTGAACTATTAGAGATTTATTTTAAGCTAAATATAAGATTAATTTTTAAATGATTAAAGAAGATAGGTAAACCTATGGCAGGTGGTTCTCAAGTCATCATTAATAAGAATGGAATTACATTCATTACGCCTGCAAAGTTTGAGGCTAAGGCAGGTCAGCACCTTTTTAAAAGCGGTACAGAAGTTGGTGTAAATATCAAAGGCTTGCCAACTTATGAGGCCTATAATGAGAAATTTCAAATGTTATTGCCCTCTGGTGAGCCCTTTAAAAATGCTGATTATAAAATTTCAAATGCATCCGATGAGTTTATGGCCATAGCAGATAATAAAGGCCGATCTAAACGAATAAATTCCTTACAAGAAGAAAGCTTAAAGCTCGATTTAAATTGGATGAAGCTAGAAGCTGAACCGAGTGAAGGAGATGATTAGTGGGTAATTTAGATTGGGAAAGTAATACAAATACAACAGAGAATAGCTGTAAAACAGCACAGTGTGATTGCTTAACTTTTTGGGAAGTACAACAACAAATAGCGATGATCCGTCTGTCTAACTTAAAAGATGCCAAAAAGAATCTCTATAAACTCGAACCAGGATATGAAGCAAGAGCCAGAAGAATTGCCTCAGTTTATGCCAAAATTTATCTTGAACAAGAAAATCATGGAAGTCAGCAATTAAAAGGCCGTTATTATTGGATGGGCTTAGGTGCATTTGCTTCAAAAACTGTTGCAGCAGTGTTTAAACATGGCTTAACGGCTTGGGGGTATAAATGGATTCCCATTATTTCCCCTTTTGTCTTGACGCCACTTGTTCGCAATCCAGTACACTCTTTTGCGAAAGGGAATTTATGGTTATTTATGGATATTGCACCTTGGCATTATGCTTGGAGTATGTCTTCGCAATCTTTTAATCAATGTCGAACTCAACGTGATGTATCTAAGTTCACCCATATTAAGGAAGAAGTGTTAAATATTCCTTGGTCGAGTTGTTTACCCATCATTAAGCATTTGCAGAGTACAACTGAAATTACTCAGGCTTTTGGGATGCTTCCCAAGATAGAAGGCATTTTTAAAAGAAAAGGAAAACCAAGGAGAGATAATTTTAAAGATGCACAAGACGATCTTATGAAACATTTACTGGCAATTGCAGTACAGGAACAACGTAATATTTTACAAGAATTGGTTTGGAAGGACTGGATGGTACAAGCACAGGCAACTTTACAAAGCTATACCAAACTTCCCGATAGTACTTTAGTCCTTTCTAGTGATTATAGTGTTGATGCTGTTAAGCCTAGACATGGGAAATATGAAGGACGTCATAAAGATGTACTCGACAAATTACCTGAATCTGTCTATAGCGAACCTTTAGCGCATACCAAAGTTCAAGATTATGATAGCCGTATGGAGTGGATTCAGAAGGCAGCAGAAAAATATCATACCTTAATGTTAAGTGACACAGGGCGATCATTTTTAGAGAAGGAACTCGCAATTATTGCAGGATGGGGCAATAGTAAAGCGGACTTTGTAGTTGGCAAGGACAGTAATGATGGAAAGATTTAAGCATTATTTTAATTCTATCTTAGTCTTCATCTTCGGTTTCCTTCTTTTAGGTTGCCAACCTAATGCAAAAAATACAGAGAATAGTGCAATGAATCAGCAACCTTATTTACTCCATTTTGGTCTACAGGGCTTTAAAGACTTTGCTCAATACAATCAGAGTGCCGTGGATAACCATCCTGTCGCTAGTTTTCGAGAATTAGATTTTTCACCACCGAACCTTGGTCAAATTAAGATTGAAAATGGCGCGAGTAGCTTAGCTATTGACCATGTTTTTTATGTATTAGGAACATCGTTTCATAAGGAAGATGGTATTGAGGTTATGACTGTTAATGCAGGCTTAAATAAAGAGGAGTTTGTACGTCCTGAGCAAGCCTATCAAGCGTATGCGAATTTAATGAAACGAGTAAATCAAGCGGGATGGAAACTTTATATTGCTCCCTATAACCCACGTATAGCGAAAGAAGATAATATGCGATATGTCATGAAGTGGGGCTATTCGATTGATCCAAGCTATATTTTTAGTTATGAGGAATGGCAAAACATCATGAATGCGAGTGGTAGTGGGTCTTTGGGTTATCGCTTATACGCTAATGGTCTTTTATTGAATATATACATCAGTCAAACTAAAAAAACTGAAGATGAGAAAGAGCAATATATGGTTCGTTATACTTTTAACACCATTCGTTATGATCAACGAGATGCCTTAAGTGATTCAGAAAACAATATTAATGCTTATACAATGACTCCATTGGAGTTAAAACAAGCGTTTGAAAAGGAAGAACGAAGAACTCAAAGATCTAGAGAGTATGATGAAAAAGAAGCAATTGCAGAAGGTTATCGTATAGATGAGAGCTATGTTGGTCCTGATCTTTGGCAATATGTGAAATAATTAATTATTTCTAAAATTAACATAATACACGTTATACGAAACGCCTCTTAAAATCCCTTTTTAAACAATGTCTTATTCATGTAGAAACAGCCTAAGCAGTCACTCTTAGGCTGTTTTGGCAATTTTTCATGTTCCACGATTAATAAATAAACAATGTTCCACGGCTTTGTTTAGCCAAAAAACATAATGACCGCATTTTATTTGAGCCAATTTCAGCCCTCTTGGACTGAAATAATGGCCCAAACAAAATACGGTCTTAGAGGAAAATACACATCAATAAGAAGATAACAGCCAAGCAACCAAAACTCAGAGCCAAAACACGCCATAAATCCTTCTTTTTGGCGTTATTTTGGCTTTCATGCAGTAGGTTCGATACTTCCCTCAGTTGATGTTCAGAATTGCTTAAATCGCTTTTTAGACGCTTAGATAGCATGTGTAGTTGATTTCTTTCTTGGAGGAATTTCTGCCGTTCCTGTGTGAGTTGATCAATTTTTTCTTGGTCTTGGTGAATAATGGGCGTTTCTTTTTCGGCAAGTTGTTTTTCTAGAGCCTGTTTTTCGTTTTTTAAGGTGTTAATCGTCAGTTCAAGTTGTTTAAGTTCTTGATTGGATAGTCGCTGATTTTGCTCTAGTTGTTCATATTTCCCTTTGATCTGTGAAAGTTCATTCTCAAGCTGTCTAATTTTTTCATCAGCCTGTTCATGAGGCTTTGCTAATCGTTCAGTATGTCTTTCAAGCATCAAAACTGTTTGGAATAGCTCATCGTTTTTCTTTTCTAAATCGCCAATTTTCCATCTTGAGTTATGAAGTCCTTTATAGCGTCGAAGGTCTTGGAAGCGTCCTTCACCTTCTAGGAATTTGTATTCTAGAATCCGATTACGTTCTTTTAGGTTCTTATTTTCAATTTCAAACCTCATTTCACGTTCAGCCATACGGTCTAAACGACGTTTCAGGTTTTGTATTTCATTATTTTGACGAGTAAGCCGGTCTATCTGCCGTTCAACTTTGTTTGTTAAGGCTGTTTTGGTCTTTAAAGTGGTTGATTCATCTTCTGCAAACTCTTTGAGATAACGACTTAACAGTGATTCTTCCAAGTCAAAGGGCATATTTAAGTCTTTTTTGAGCACTTGGATGATGGATTGATAGGTCAAACCATCTTTTTTTAGGCGTAAAACATCGTCTAGATGATTTCTCAGCCACTTTTTCTTATTGAACGAAGGTTTATTTTTGATCACTTGAAAGCCTTAATTTTGTTGACGCTCTAAAATCGGTTTTCAACCGATTTTTTTAAGACACACCATACGCACCTTACAGGATGCCACTAAAAAAATTTAGATTTTTTCAGGGTATTTCTTGAAATAAATATATGATTTATAAATATAAAACAGTAATTTTTATGTAAATACTTCCAAAAATTGCATAACTTTTTACAAGTGATTGATTTTTTTATTTATAGAATTTTAATACGTTTTATAAGGAATCTAGTGCTAGCTGAAAATAGAAAAGCCACCCTGAAGGTGGCTCAAAATTAGTAGCCTAACTCTTTCTTAATCAAATTATGTAAATCTTCATCCGATAAAGTATTGAGCTGACTAACAGCAGCTTTAAGAATGATAGATCGGTTTGCTTTAGCAACACGACATCTAACTTTCAAATCGTTAATCTGTTCACTTACATCCTCTGTTAACGAAAATGTATATCTTTGAAATTTAGAATTTGATGGGGTTAGTTCTTGGACATTTTTCGATGCGCCAGAAATAAAATCATTCACTAATTTTTCATTTTTAGAAGTTTGCTCTTCTCTTTTTAAACCTTTTAAAGCCATTAGAGGTCTCCTAAAAACTCTTTAGCGATTTGTTCAATTTCTTGTTTGGCTTTTTCATCAGATGACATTTCAAAAACGGATAACCCATTTTCATCAGCATCATCGTATATGTTTCGATTACACGTAAAATTATTTAATGGGATGAGATCAAACGATTCACATGCTTCTTTAGCATCTAAGATGCGTTGAACTTGACTCGGTAAAGTAGGACATTGAGTAATGACTGCTCTCGTATAGAGTTCAGGATTAACAGCTTTTGCAAGACGTATTAATTTTTCCACATGTACTAATGTTTTTAGATCTCGTCTTTTAGGACGGAAAGGCAAAAGCATGTGAGTGGAAACAGTCATTGCCGAACGTAAGGCTTCAGAATCCTGTCCACCAGCATCAATAATGATATCTTGGTATCGCTTAGATAAGTCCATTAGGATTTGTCGAATATTTCCTGAAGCTTGTACTGATGGAATATTTTTTACAGCTGAATTTTCATCACGTTCTTTGATCCAATCGGTTGTTGTACCTTGTGGATCGGCATCGAGTAATAAGATATCTCGATTACTCGCTTGTAAATAAACTGCTAGATTTTGGGCTAAACAACTTTTGCCAGATCCACCTTTTTCACCACCAACTAATATGATCATTTTTATTTAACTTACGTAACTTATTTAACTTAAGTATATTCTAATAATAGAGAAGATCAATGTATTCACATAGTTAACTTTTTACGTAACTTAAATAACTTATGTAACTTACGTAAGTTTGTAAAAAAAGTTTTATCTTATATATACTTTTTCGGTTGAATTGAATTATAAGTTAGATATATTGTATAAATTACAGATATGAAAAAGCCCCATAACTTTCAATCTTGCCGGACAGGAAGTTACAGGGCTTGAATTCTTAGAACATGCTTGCACATGAACTGTATTAATAATACATGGTCATTGTGCATTTGCAAATAGTGAAGATAAGCAAATGCAACAATTATCTTTTCTGCTTGATCAATTTCAAGACAGATTACCTAAAAAGCCTTACTGTGCAGATAATTTGGATTATGGTCTGATGATCATGCCTAAAGAAATTTCTATAAAATACAGATATATACAGCCAAACAGTCCTTATTATTTACATTATCTAGTATTTGATTTGGATTATGAGGCTTCATTATCAGAAATATTATATGGACTAGTAGGAGTACCATTACCAAACTTAGTAATTGCTAATCCTTACAATGGTCGTTCTCATATTTTATTCCAGTTAAAAACACCGATTTATACCACTGATGCTAGTCGTCAAAGACCAATTCTCTATGCAAATGCCATTCGACATAAACTTGGAGAGTTGTTCAAAGCAGATCCCGCATATACACATCTAGTAGCTAAAAATCCTATGTCTAGTTTTTGGAAAACTACGTGTTTACGGGAAAAACCTTATACCTTAAATGAGCTAGCAAGAAACTTAGACTTAACTTGGAATGATGCTAAAAGAGAAATTAAACAAGATGAAGCGATAGGTTTAGGACGTAATTGTTTTGTATTCCATACAGCTCGTCATTGGGCATATAAAGAAATACGGAAGTATAGAGGGAGCACATATTCTGTTTGGCTTGAGAGTGTAATTCAGCATTGCGTGAAGCTAAATCAGGGTTTGATTCAACCTATGACCTATGGAGAGGTGAAAGGCATTGCTAAGTCTATTGCGCGCTATTGTTGGAAAAAAGACCCATATTGTTATCAGGAGTTCATTGATCGCCAAAAATATAAGGGGCGATTGGGTGGCATTAAAGGTGGAAAAGTAAGATCTGCAAAATATGATGAGCTGAGGAGGCAGGCAAGGGATCTACATTCACAAGGTTTGAGCTGTAGAAAAATTGCAAGTGAACTCTGTGTATCTAAATCAGTTGTGGCTACTTGGATAAAGTGTCCAAGTGAGCCTAAATCAGATATTAGCGCTTTGGAAACTACTTTTGGTTTGTTTTCTTAGTTAAGTGTCCAAGTGAGCCTAAATCAGATATTAGCGCTTTTGGGAGTTTTTTTTGTTACCTATATATTCTTCTACTTCAAACTTTCAGTTAAAAGCAGATCATAGTTTCATTTCTAAGAATGCTTTGTTTGAATTATACGAAAGTTTTGTCTTCTATAGTTATAATGGAAGACAAGATCTTGCTTATTGTACTGAGGTACATCTTAGTGATGATCCTTATGTAACCCTATATTCTGTTCAATATGAAGAAAAATTTAGGCATCTTAGGATCAGAGATTTTGATTTCATCTATGGTCAAAGTTTTGATGAATTGAGAAAAAAATTTATAGTCTGAATTGATAAATGCCTCTTTAAAGTGGCATTTTTTTTGAACCAAATTTCGTATAAGAAACTTTATGTTAAATGGATAAGGCTGAAAAAACATAAAATCTTTTTAAATTAGATAAATTTTAGCAAAGCATTAATTTACTCGTTAATATTTGGGTTAAACTTAAAAAAGGAGTATAGCAAAATTGATGGAATCAAATGCCTTCACCAAAAATCTTTTTTCAACGTCTTGATGGCGCTGATTTTGTTAATGAATTAGCTACAGCCTCTTTTAATTATAATGAAGGTATCATTAGTGTTGCTTTTGCGCGAAAAAATGGTGCTGATATCATTTGTAATAATGTTCTAAACAATAAAAAAATAATATTTTTCATAGGAATAAATAATGGAGTAACGTCTAAGCAAGCTTTAGAATATCTTCTAGATAAGAATGTACATCAAGATATTTATTTGGTTAATACTGGTACTCCCCAACAGATTTTTCATCCTAAAGTTTTTTGTTTCTATGAAGAAGCTTCAAAGGAAGGAGTATTGAGTGTTGGAAGCTCCAACCTAACTTCTGGAGGATTTGAAACCAATATTGAAGCCAATATTTTATTGTATATAAATCATTCTAATTGGGATTTAATACAAACAATAATGATGAATTTAAATATCATAAAGGCTGATTGTATTCATTTAAAAAGTAAGCATCAGTTAGATAATTTACTAAATAATGGTTTTCTAGAGGATGAAAGTAAGAAAATTTTTGTTCCTGTTAGAAATCATATAGTATGGAGTCCTAGCTCTCCAAATATTCCAAAAGTTAAACTAAAAACAATAGTTAAGTCACAGAAAGAACCTACTAGTACAGGTACAGTCTCACCTACTAGTACAGGTACAGTCTCACCTACTAGTACAGGTACAGTCTCACCTGCCAGTACAGGTACAGTCTCACCTACTAGTACAGGTACAGTCTCACCTGGTATCCAGACAATTTGGTTTGAAACGAAGCGAATGACTGGTGGATCAAGAAATATTTTAGATTTATCAATGAAATCTTTAGTTGAAAGAGGAGATCCGAAAGGAACTATTTTTGAATTTAATGATTCTAAGTTGATGCTAGGTACAGTGTATTTTTTTGGAGTAGATCCTTTAAGTAGTCATAAACGTAAACTAATTACATTAGAGTTTGATGGGGTTGATTATATTGGCAATGAGATACTCTTCCCTACAGGAGATAATGCAAATGGTACGTGGCGCCTTCAGATTAAAGGAGTAAGCTCTAATAATATAAAAATTACAGATGCTTTTAGAGCAAAAGAAGAAGGATATTACTTAGTCGAAAAAATAATAACCTTTACTAAGATTCGTGAAGATTACTACTCTTTATCTGTATATTCAGAATCAGAAATGGCTAATTTTAAATTATCTTCACGAATCTTAGGTAGGAATGGTTCTTCAAAAAATGCTAAGCAATTTGGATTATTTTAAAAACGGCTTAACCATTCTTGGTGCTTATTTTTTCTAGCTCCGCTAATGCCACCATTTGCACCACCAAAGTTAAGCATAATTGTATCTTCACTTAATGGAATTCCTTCAGAAATAAATAAAGGAACATTATTTATTTCTCGAAATCGCTTAACGAAAAAGTTTAAATCAAAACTGTATGCGTATCCTGTTGTATGTTGATATGGTGGATCAACATAAACAATCGAGTTTGTAGGAAATGGAATACTGAGTAATTCCATAATATCCATATTGAAACAAGTTACTCCACTCATTTTGTTTACAATAGTATTTATTCTCCGTCTTAATTCATTCGGAGATGGTTGCATAGCATTTGCAGGACTACGACGAATACTTGTTTCAGTTGGTTCCCAATAGTCTCTAAAACAAGCATTTGCCCAATTTTTTTCCTTACGATAGATTTGTTTTCCACCAAAGGAACAAGCTTGAAGGATTGGATAAAGTTCCACTTCATGTTTATCTATTGGTAGTTTAGAAAGAGTAGATAAATGCTCTTTAAAATCTTTTTGACTACTAGGTAACTCTGCTAAAAATTGATCAAAAACATCCATATTAAAAGTATTAGATCCTATAGCTGACCAAAAAGCCCCCCAAGAACTAATATCAAGCATAGAGATACGTGTTGGATCTATACCTCGATTAACTAATTCAATAGAAATTGCACCTGAACCACAACATAAATCATAGAATTGAGTATTGGAGTCAGTAGAAGAGTTTAGAATTACATCAACTATTTGAGATGCTACACGTTGTTTACCACCTTGATATGAACAAGGCACTCGTAATATTGAGCTCATCAACATTTCCTTTGAATTAGAATTCTTGCATAAACTCTTTGACCATTGATTATACCGACCCCTCCTCTATCCTCAGAGTGTTGTAAGTATTTTACTTGTGAAAGAACATCAGAAGGTACATTGGAACGTGCATTACCATTAGCAAGCATTACAATTTCAAATTGATCTGGATTATATTTATCAAGGAATGTAATAGGTACACCCATTAAGCCATCATA
>NZ_VPEG01000056.1:0-9050 GCF_013417275.1 Acinetobacter sp. YH16038
ATGGCCCGCCTAGACAATGAGAAACGTATAGAACGTATTAAGCAGGGCCTGGCACGTTCGGGTTACAAACCAACAGGCAAGAAGGCAAATGAGGCTAAACATAAACGAATAAAAGAATTGCTAGTAGTTGGCAATATGACTAAGGAAGAAATTGCCAAAGCAGTGAATTGTGGAGTTGCAACTGTCTATCGAGTTGCTAAAGTTATCTAAAAGAGGCTTATCTCAACGCGCCCCCAATGGGGCACCGCTGCATTCAGGTTACTTCACATAAGAAATTTTATGTTAAATGATTGTTAGAAATGCCCCTTGATCGAGGCATTTTCTATAAAGAATACTAAAAACTAATTAAAGCCAACCAAGTTTCAAAACAAGGCAGTTCTCAGCAATCATATTTTTAAATTATATAACTCCCAACTGAGCTTTTGCTCCAACGATAAGGCTTTCATTTTGAGTTTCTAAGGCAAATAAACCATACATCAAAGGAGAGGCCGCTGCTCTTTCTAAAGTCTGTTCATATAGTTTATTCCAAACTTTACCCCCTAGTTTTTCATACTCGATGATTAGAGTTTTGAGGCTTTCTTCTCCAAACAAAGTTACATGCCCAGCAAAATCAATCGCTGGGTCATCTATATGGGCTGTTGACCAATCAATAACGCCTGAAACAGCTCCATCCTTTGAAGCTAGTACATGCCCAGCATATAAATCGCCATGTATAAATTGGGTGAAATCTGCCCATAGAACATCATTATCCAACCATTTTCTGTAGCGGGTTTCCAATTGCTCACTTATACCAATTTCAGATTTTACTAACTGCAAATTGTTTGCTATTTCAGGTCTTAAATCTGAAGGTTTCATAATTTTCAAATCATTTTCCCGAACTTCTTTTTCAGGAATACTATGGATTTCAAATAAGGTTTTTGCCAAAGATGTTATGTATTTCGGGCTATCTTTGTCCATATTCCAAATTATTTCATAGGTTTCAGCATCCAAATTTAAAACAGGATTATCTTTAAGTATGGGATAAGCCACTAATTCTGTAGATGAAATTCTCCAATCAGGAACCTCTACAGAAAGATGTTTTTTTACCAATTCTAAAATGCGTTTTTCTTTCTTGATTTGTTCCCTCATGCCATCACGACGAGGAATACGCAGCAACCATTGTTGCCCCTTTGTATCAAGAGCAAAAACGACCTTAAAATCAATGCCCATTTCATTGAAATTCATTTTGTCCGTAAGCAACAAGCCGTGTGCTTCAGCAAGTGATTGAATATCTTGAATTGTCATTTTTAATTTCCTTTAAAGAGTTCAATAATTAATGTTCGGATTAGATTGGCTATCATTAACAATCTCTCTCAAAAGTCTTGATGATTTTGTGGTCTTTGATCTCGTAGATAATGTCAGCAATATTATCGACCAATTGCTTGTCATGAGATACGAAGATAATAGTTCCTGCATAGGACTTCATCATTGTTTCTAATGCGGCAATACTTTTTAGGTCAAGATAGTTTCCTGGTTCATCCATAAGCAAAATATTATATTTTCCTAAAAGCATTTTGGATAAAAGCAGTTTGATGATTTCACCTCCCGATAAGTCGGATAAGTTTTTTTGAATATCATTCGCTCCGATCCCCATTGAAGCCAATACTGCACGAATTTCCGCAACTGTGTACTCGCACTCTTCCTGCATAAAGGAGAGCACAGATTTATGCGTGTTAAATTTATATCCTGTTTGTGTAAAGTAGCCAATTTCAGCTTTTGGAGATATGGTTAATCCATCAGCACGTTCTGATATCATTTTTAACAAGGACGTTTTCCCTGTTCCATTCGATCCAGTTATAGCGACTTTAGCGCCAAGCGGTATTATAAAGTTAGCGTCATCAAAGATAGTACGGCTACCAAATTTTAAGCTCAGACCATCTGCCGTAATCGGGAACTTATTGTGCAGTTCTAGGGCTGAACTTTGACGAAAACGAATAGAACGCAAATGCTCTGGTGCTTGAATATCTTCTAATGCAGCCAAACGCTTTTCCATACTCTTAGCTGCCTGATACAGTTTTCTTTGCTTGGTGCCAGTCATTTTTGCATGCCCAAGTCGTCCAGCACTTTCGGTAGAGTTTTTGGATTTTTCTCCTTTTTTCTTATTGTCTAATCGATTAGCTTGCTGGCGTTTTTCTTGCACAGCAGATTCTAATCGCTCCCGTTCCTTCATCATCAGCTCATATTCTACGGCTTGGTGTTGTCGCTCTTCTTCTTTTTGACGCAAGTAATCCGAGTAACCACCCCAATATTCCGTAATTTTACCGTCTTTTAACTCCCATATCTTGTCTACAACCATATCAAGAAAATATCGGTCATGACTGATAACAAGTAATGCTCCATCAAATGCTTTAAGTTGACCAATAAGTAGATCTATTCCATTGAGATCAAGGTGGCTGGTTGGTTCATCCGCTAGAATGCCATGTACTTGTTGGGAAAATGCGGCAGCAATTTTTGCACGAGTTTCCTCTCCGCCACTCATTGTGTCGTTTTGTACATTGGAAACACCAAGGCGAGATAACATTGCCCGGTCTTCGACCGTTTCTATTTCGATTCCGCCCAGTTGGCTGATATGTGCAAAATCACCAAAACGCTGTAATGTCGCTTCGGCTAAAACAATTTCGCCATTAAGTACTTTGAGTAAACTACTCTTTCCTGCTCCGTTATCACCCACAAGACCAATACGGTCATAAGAGTGAATTTCCAATTCATCAATATCCAAAACATCACGCCCAGCATAATCCAAGCGTATGTTTCTCGCTTTAATAATTAAACTCATTTTTATTTACTCCTGTTTAGCTCTTGAAATTTTTTATGCAGCAAACAGGATTTAGGTGAAAACAAAAGCTAGCATCACAGTGTCCTCCCAAAAAAAAAGCTATTCATCCACAGGGTGGACAAATAGCTAGTCAATTAAGTTATAACTGGAAACTATGCACTAAAAGCATACTTATAAATTAAGCATACTTTTACTTTATATATCCGCATATATTCTTAAAGACACAACAAAAGCCCACCATTATAAAATAGTGTCACTATGCAAATAGTTGTGTCTTAACGAATGCGGATAGAATGCATAAACTTACCTAAAAAATAAAATTCAGTTTTATGATAACTTTACTGTTAAAAGAAGTCTAGACAACCTTGTTTTATGCTTGGATATAAGGCTTATTTTAAAATAATAGTAGTGAAGATTTTCTAAAATTAACATAATACACCTTATACGAAACGTCCAAAAAATTTCCTTTTAAAACAATGTTTTATATCTGTAAAAACAGCCTAAGCACGCTCTCTTAGGCTGTTTTAGCAATTTTTCTTGTTCCACGCTCAATAAGTAAGCAATGTTCCACGGTTTTATTCAGTTTTAATAAACCTCATCCGGTTTTTTGATGAGTCATTATTTCATGTGCTTGCACTGAAATTGGCTCATCAAAAAATTGGAGTCCTGGCTAACCATAAGGAAGGAAAAAACGGCTCAGGAAGCCTCTCTTTTTAGGTTCAGGCTCAACGTGTTCTGGGACAGGGATACGTTTGTTCTCTGGAGTAGTCAATCCGTCATCTTTAGGTGGAACGACTATTACCTCTTCCTTCATTTCTACAATGGGAGCTGATTGAGGGAGTTCGAGTTCACTAGGGTCTTGAATCTTTGGTTTGGGTGCTTCCAGTAGACGTTGCATCGTCTCAATTTGATTTTGATAAAAGGATTCACGCTCTTTTGCATCATCAAGCTGATTTTTCAGCATGTCTATCTGTTGCCTAAGTAGTAAAACTTCTGCCGAATTTGGACTGTCTATTTTTACAGATTCTTTTACATCTAGTTTTTTTGAAGGTTCGCCAAAAACACGGATAGCTTCAGCCAGATCAATTTTATTATCAGAATTTTTACTTAAAATTCCTTTCTTTATGTTGTTGTAAATCGTTTGTCTATTGATATTGTAAAGCTTAGAAAGCTCAAGAACTGTAAGGCTTTTCATGCTGTAAATCTATGCCTAACTCTGTCAAAAGTTGTTGTCTATTAGACTGCCTAATAGACAAATGATCAAGTATAAATTTTAGGCAGCTTGATAGCCAACTTTTTGAAGATAAGGGAATAATTCTTGGAATTTTTCACTATCTTGAAGCATTTCAGCAATACGTATAGCGAATTGTGGATAGCTTTCTGTACCCTGAGAATACTTACCCATTTCTGGTAGTTCGGAAAGTTTAGTAGCGAATAAGTGGCGTTGCTTATCTGTCATTCTCGAGAACAGATCAGTTGTATTAGGGTCTCTATTAGTTTCTATAGATCGAATAGTTGCTTTCTTTGGCTTAAAGCTAAAAGAAAATCCTGAGATTGAACGACCTTTTTTATGCTGTTCGTATTTAACAGTTATATCTGAAAATTCGTTGATTTGATCTACTGCAATATCTAAAACACGTCTCTTAAATGCTTCCATTCGAGTGTATTCGTTAACACCTATACCAAGTTGGCTACGAAATTTATTTAATTCATAAACAGGCGTTTTCCCTACAGACTTCCATTGCATTAAGAGCTCATAAAGACGTACTGCATAAACGCTTTTGAAGTCAGCAGTTTTTTTCAAATGATAACTAGTAAAATACTGTTCAAACCCATCTATTTTAGTGACATGTTCAATTACCACACGAGTTAAGGTAACTAAAATTCTTCCTTCACCTTTCCGATAATTAGCATCTTGAATCCAGCGACTTTTTGTTAAAGTTCCATCTTCATTGGTAATCGTAAATTGTCTTTTAAAAAGAGAATCTTCTGCTTCAATTAATGCTAAATAAGCTGCATCTGGAGAAACGTTAAATGCTTTAGCATATCTAAGAGCATTTAATTCTAAAGGTTCATCTGTTGATAATCCTTGTCCAGTCTCACGAGCGTCTACAATTGCGAGCTGAAGTAAACGGGTTTCGCTTAAAGTAAGTGTCTGTAAAGCTTGTACAAGTTTATTAGATTTTACGACTAAGTCTGTCATGTCATTCTATTTAGCAACAATTTTATTGTGTTGCTATAACAACATAATAAATATTTGTTGTCAAATACCGAGGAAACGTTGCTATATAACCGAGGAAACGTTGCTATATAACCGAGGAAACGTTGCTATATAACCGAGGAAACGTTGCTATATAAAGCTTGAAATCCTTATAAATAAAAGGATTCAGTCGAGTTAAAAACATTTAAAAACTTTAAAAATAATTAAAAGCATATTTCATGAAAAATTGCCCTTGGTTTTCGCTTCGCTCAAACTCTATTGAATCTCGCTCTCGCTCGATTCGTTGGGGCAATTTTTGGTTAATCCCTAGGTAACTTCAATAAAAAGCAAAAGCAACTCGGAATTCGCTTCGCTCATAAGCTTTTTTTCTCGCTTCGCTCGGTCTAGGAATAAAACTTGGAAAGTTCGCACCCATTCGGGATGCTCTGTAGGGTAGGTGATTAATGGATAGGGAGCTTGTAATCAGGGAAAGGAAAGGGCAAATTTTCTCAGTTCGCTCGTAGACACTCGCTCTGTTTAACGACTCATGCCACGAGATTTCATTTTAGGCGCATGTTGCTGTGCTTTGAGTTGTTGTTCTTGTCTGAGTTTCAGCTGTTGTTCTGCTTTGATCTCATTCACACATTTTTTAATGACTTGATAGGTTGAGTATAGATTCTGGTATTGCTTGGCTTTGGCCGGATGTTGTTGTTGGTACTGCTTCCAGGCATGTTCTTTAAACTTTTCATTTTCCAATAAATCCTTCACACCATGTTTTTTCTGGTGTTCATGCTGACCTTTCAGTTTTTTGTGTTCTTGGTAAATCGCATCACGTTGGGCTTCCCAGGCTTTTTTTCCAAACAGTAAGGGTTTGTTCTGGGTTAATTGGTTGTGTTGATCCACCAGGCTTTGCAATTTGTCATGACTTTGCTTGAGTCCGCTTTTCACGATCTCCTGGGCGAGCTGCTGATTGAACTCGTTTTTATGCTTTTGCATCTTGCCCAGGGTGTTTTCTGCCTTTTTAAAAACATCCTGCATAAAATGCAGGTCTAGATTCGCCTCTTTTGCGCTTATTTCGCCTTGTAGCAATTTGACTAGGGTTTCTCTCTGTTTTTCCTCAAACAGGGCTTTTTCGTCAATTGGTGGCGTTTTAGCGCTATTTTTGATTTGGATCTGCTGTTCAGTTTTCAGTTTTCTGAGTTTTATCTCATTTTCAGCAATCAGCAGGTCCATATTTTTGCCGTATTGCAGCTGAGCCTGATTTCTCTGTTTGATTTCATCATTGCTTCGGCTGATTTCGGTCTCAATCCCTTTTCGGCGCAGCTCGGTGACTTTCGGTCCTTCGTGCAGGGTGGCTTCCAGGCCATTCTCCTGGTCTTTGTAGCTGCGGTGGTCAACCCGGGCGGTGGACCCGGCCAGATCCAGGTGCATATTGCAGATATTGGCAAAGTGTTCGCGCCAATGTTCGATTTCTCCACTGTGTTTCTGATCCAGTTCCCGGGTTTTCTCGGTAAAACCTTCGGGAGTGAGCTTGCGTGTGCTCATCAGGATATGGGCGTGATAATTGCGTTCATCACTGCCGGATCCGGTATGCGGTGCATGGATACAGGCATCGACGGCCACCTGATGTCTGTCTACGATACTGGCGCATAGTTCTTCGAGCATGGCCAGGCGTTGTTCCTGGTTCAACTCACTTGGAAAAGCAATTTCAAATTCCCGGGCGACTGTCGAGTTTTTTCTGGTTTCTCGTTGTTCCACTTCGTTCCAGAGTTTTCCCCGGTTTTTTAAATACTCTGGTGCGCCTTCGGGTAAATAAATTTCTTTGTATTCCACACCAGTTTTTCGGCTGTAGTCATGTTCTCGGCCTTCACGTTCGCAATAGATCTTTTCACCTGCCCGATAGGCAATCGCAGCAGTGGCGGAACGCCCTGCTGATCTTGCTACGGTTTTAACTGAAAAGTGGTAAATCGCCATGTCTGTTTTTCGCTTTTAAATTTTCACGTAGTGAAATACAACCGTGAATACGGTTGTCGGGGTATTGGGGGAGACCCCAATCGTACTTGCAAACAAAGTTTGCATAAGTGCGCTCTTCGAGGAAAACATTACTATACATATAGCACCTTGAATGCATATTCAAGTGCGCTTATGTTAGGGATGGTTTCCCAGGATGATGGTATTGGATTAATGAGCGTTACTGAAACACTAGACAGCAAAATCAAAGCACAGGAAGAAAAGCTAAAGCAGTTAAAGGCTCAAAGACAGGCAGCACTGGCAAGAGAACGTGCTAAAGAGAAAGAACAAGCTCGAAAGGATGATACCAGACGCAAAATTTTAATTGGATCCTGTATGCTAAAGATCACTGAAGATGATGAACAAGCCAGAGCTAAATTAATTGCTCAGATGGATAAGTATTTAACAGATGAGCGTGACCGAAAGCTTTTTAATTTATAAATTTTGAGGGATAAGTAGTGGAAGATCCAACACTTAATAAGTTAATACGTAATACAGAATTATTCTTCGAACATCACTGGAATGTAGACCTATTAGGAAAGCCTCCTGAATGGTCACCAGTACATTTTAATTTTGGAAAAATTCCTAATTACGATAAACAAGGTGTATATGCGTTTGTCAAAGGGGATTTAGTGACTTATATCGGTGTTGGGACTTCTAGAGGTGCTGGCCGTTATCGTGGTAATGGCTTAAGCGCCAGGGTAATGAAATATTGCCGATGGAATGAAGATAAAACTGAATATATTGCGATAGATCCAAGACTGAAAGATGCTGGATCCATCATTACAATAGGCTTTGAGCGTGATACGGCTTATTTAGCAAATGCCCTAGAAGTTTTTCTTATCTCTAAAATCCAACCTGTCCACAATGTGGTTAAAGTTGGTATGTAATTTCGCATAAGAAATTTTATGTTAAATGGATTCAATCTCTGTCATCAAAGTCAGCATTAATTCTATCGACAGTCCATTTTACTGTATTGTTATCTAAGTAAAAAAAATCTCTATTTAAAATATCATCTTCAAAAATTAAGCCATTAACATCTAGCTTCCCTTCTTTTAAATATCCAATAATTTCATATCTTAGACTATTATCTATTTGCTTAATTTGATGGGAATAATGTGTTTTCTCAATAAGGTAATCATCAAAAATAGTAGCTTCTAAATCTATAAGGTAATTTTTTTTGAGATCAATACATGAGGGTATTGAAGAACTAAATACCTCTAGAATTTCATTACGAACCTTAATTTTTAGAATGAATTCGAGATTCTCATTACATTCTATGATTTGAGCTATATATTTCACTTCGATTAAGATTTCCTAAAATTAACATAATACACGTTATACGAATTCCCAAGGCATGGCTTTTAGTCATGCTTTTTTTATCAAAAGACTATACCTGAATGATAGCGAGCCAAATCGCATACAATATCTATCATTAGACTTAATGCAATAATTAAATGATAGTATTATCATTAATCTAATAGAATTAAGATTAAATGATAGAAATGAATACACGTATTTATCTACGAGCTTCAACTAAAGATCAAGATGCAGAAAGGGCTTTGCAGATTCTTCAGGATCTAAACCAAAACTTGAATTTGGGTGAAACCATTGTGTACGTGGAAAACTATAGTGGTACGAAGTTAGACCGACCTGAATTGAATAAGCTACTGTCAGAAGCAAATCAAGGTGACACATTGTTAGTTGAAAGTATTGACCGCTTATCACGCCTAACCCAACGAGATTTTCAAGAGCTGAAGCGCAGGATCCAGGAGAAGGGACTTCGTTTAGTCGTAGCAGATCTTCCTACTACCTACCAAATGATTCAAACCAGTGACAGCATTACTCATTCAATCTTGGAACTCATCAACAATATGTTGATTGATCTTCTGGCAACAATGGCCCGCCTAGACAATGAGAAACGTATAGAACGTATTAAGCAGGGCCTGGCACGTTCGGGTTACAAACCAACAGGCAAGAAGGCAAATGAGGCTAAACATAAACGAATAAAAGAATTGCTAGTAG
>NZ_VPEG01000057.1:0-7859 GCF_013417275.1 Acinetobacter sp. YH16038
TTGTTCCATTTTAGAGATTTGTTTAAGATAAGATATAACTCATTGAGATGTGTCATAGTATTCGTCGTTAGAAAACAATTATTGTGACATTATTTCAATGAGTTATCTATTTTTGTCGTGTACAGAGCGCTTCATCAGAAAACTGAAGGAACCTCCATTGAATCGAACTAATATTTTTTTTGGTGAATCGCATTCTGACTGGTTGCCTGTCAGAGGCGGAGAATCTGGTGATTTTGTTTTTCGACGTGGTGACGGGCATGCCTTCGCGAAAATCGCACCTGCTTCCCGCCGCGGTGAGCTCGCTGGAGAGCGTGACCGCCTCATTTGGCTCAAAGGTCGAGGTGTGGCTTGCCCCGAGGTGATCAACTGGCAGGAGGAACAGGAGGGTGCATGCTTGGTGATAACGGCAATTCCGGGAGTACCGGCGGCTGATCTGTCTGGAGCGGATTTGCTCAAAGCGTGGCCGTCAATGGGGCAGCAACTTGGCGCTGTTCACAGCCTATCGGTTGATCAATGTCCGTTTGAGCGCAGGCTGTCGCGAATGTTCGGACGCGCCGTTGATGTGGTGTCCCGCAATGCCGTCAATCCCGACTTCTTACCGGACGAGGACAAGAGTACGCCGCAGCTCGATCTTTTGGCTCGTGTCGAACGAGAGCTACCGGTGCGGCTCGACCAAGAGCGCACCGATATGGTTGTTTGCCATGGTGATCCCTGCATGCCGAACTTCATGGTGGACCCTAAAACTCTTCAATGCACGGGTCTGATCGACCTTGGGCGGCTCGGAACAGCAGATCGCTATGCCGATTTGGCACTCATGATTGCTAACGCCGAAGAGAACTGGGCAGCGCCAGATGAAGCAGAGCGCGCCTTCGCTGTCCTATTCAATGTATTGGGGATCGAAGCCCCCGACCGCGAACGCCTTGCCTTCTATCTGCGATTGGACCCTCTGACTTGGGGTTGATGTTCATGCCGCCTGTTTTTCCTGCTCATTGGCACGTTTCGCAACCTGTTCTCATTGCGGACACCTTTTCCAGCCTCGTTTGGAAAGTTTCATTGCCAGACGGGACTCCTGCAATCGTCAAGGGATTGAAACCTATAGAAGACATTGCTGATGAACTGCGCGGGGCCGACTATCTGGTATGGCGCAATGGGAGGGGAGCAGTCCGGTTGCTCGGTCGTGAGAACAATCTGATGTTGCTCGAATATGCCGGGGAGCGAATGCTCTCTCACATCGTTGCCGAGCACGGCGACTACCAGGCGACCGAAATTGCAGCGGAACTAATGGCGAAGCTGTATGCCGCATCTGAGGAACCCCTGCCTTCTGCCCTTCTCCCGATCCGGGATCGCTTTGCAGCTTTGTTTCAGCGGGCGCGCGATGATCAAAACGCAGGTTGTCAAACTGACTACGTCCACGCGGCGATTATAGCCGATCAAATGATGAGCAATGCCTCGGAACTGCGTGGGCTACATGGCGATCTGCATCATGAAAACATCATGTTCTCCAGTCGCGGCTGGCTGGTGATAGATCCCGTCGGTCTGGTCGGTGAAGTGGGCTTTGGCGCCGCCAATATGTTCTACGATCCGGCTGACAGAGACGACCTTTGTCTCGATCCTAGACGCATTGCACAGATGGCGGACGCATTCTCTCGTGCGCTGGACGTCGATCCGCGTCGCCTGCTCGACCAGGCGTACGCTTATGGGTGCCTTTCCGCAGCTTGGAACGCGGATGGAGAAGAGGAGCAACGCGATCTAGCTATCGCGGCCGCGATCAAGCAGGTGCGACAGACGTCATACTAGATATCAAGCGACTTCTCCTATCCCCTGGGAACACATCAATCTTACCGGAGAATATCGTTGGCCAAAGCCTTAGCGTAGGATTTCGCCCTCTCCCGCAAACGACCCCCTTTTATCTACACTAGATTTAAAACAGTTGAACGTATGAAAGAAGCTGTTTCTCAAAATATTCAATCAGACAACTTGAGCCATCAAAACGCCATCAAGAACAAGGAAGAACAAAAAGCCCGAATTAAAAAATTCCGTGATCAGTTAGAGATCGGGACGATCTTATATACCTCATGGGGATATGAGCAAACAAATGTAGACTTCTATCAAGTTATTGAGAAAAGCCGGGCATATTGTGTCATCCGTGAACTTAAACAGGCTTATGATGCAACAGGTTCAATGCAAGGTTATGTTGTGCCTTTACCGAATGAATTTACCAGCAAAGAGCCAATGAAAAAAAAGATCATGGATAACTATATCGTGATTCATCAGTCTGCAAATGCAACAGTATTAGATTTTGAATTATTGCCGACAGGTACAAAAGTTTATAAACGCTGCTATACATCATCATACGCATAAAACAGTTGACCCCCTGAAGGGGGTCAATTCACTACAGAGGAAAATATGAAGCATTCAAAATTAATATATAAAGATTGGCAATTATATTTAAGGCTCTTATTTGAAAATAAATAGGGGTAATAGTCACCCGCATTTTTTTGATGTTTAGATTTCTAATGCTTCAAAAAAATGCGGTTCATTGCGTATCATATAATGAATATTAAGGAACTGAAAAAATGAATAATGCTCAATTCAAAATTGAATGCTTCAGAAATGGTTTATATAGCCCAGAGCAAATAATTGAATTTTACAAGGTAGTCCACACGGAAGAAACTAAGTACAATAGCCGTGATGCTCAACTTTGGATTAATGGGAAAAGCTCTAGGGAATATCAAATTGACCCTAAAGCAATTCAAATTGTAGATATGCTTAATGCAATCAGATCGGAAGTAATTGCAAAAGAAAAAGAGCGTATAGAACTTGGCAATCCAAGATATAAATATCTATTCAAAGGTGAACAAGCACTATGGTCGGAGCATCAGGAATTTATAAATTTACCTGTCAATTTTTATAATTCAATAATGGTTGAGCTAGGTAAAAAAGATTTAATTTATTTTGAATTTTCAAAAAAAGATATTGAATCCTAAACGATAGAGCAGAGCAAAGTGTCTACTTTGCGAACTGAAAAATCTGAAAAATCCTCCCTTCTCTGATTACTGTTGAATGGGGCAAGCGAAGCAGACAAAATCTGTGATTTTGGCTAGCTGACCGCAGACCCGCAACTACTTCCATGTTACCTATAAGCGGGATTAACAAAGCAATCCCGCAGGGTTGCGACTGAAAAAAATTAAATTATATTTTTACCAGTTTGAATATTCTTTAATTTGTAGAGCCTGAATTATCAACTAGAGTTGATTTAGATTTTTTTGATTGTTCCCGATCAGCAATAAATTTGTCACCAGCAATTTTTAAACTGTCAAAATGTTGGGGATTGGATTTATATGATTCAAGAGCCTTTAAAAGAACACCAGTAATAATTCCTTTATCTTCAGTTGGGAAATCTACTATTTCAAAAAGCGCACCAATTGAAATTAATTTATGTTCACGTTTTTTGCGATCTTTAACTTGAGCAGCTTGAGCATCTTTTTTCAAACTAGCTAAAAGTTTTTTTTCATCTTCCTTAATTTTTTCTAATTCTAAACGTGCTTTATGTTTTTTAAATTCATTTTTCATTACACGTTCAAATGAACTAATTTGCTGCTTTGTTGGTGAGCCTGATTCAATACTTTTAACAAGTGACAAAATTAAATCTTCAGTTTGGTTTCTATTCTCTAATCCCTTCAAACGAGAGATTTCATCAGTTACAAACTTTTTTTGATCTTCAGTAAATTTTAGATTTTCGATAGCCATTGCCACTTCCTCATTGTCAATATTTTTAAATCATAGCATAACTAAAAATAGAGGAAATCTATTACAGCACTAAACAACAAAAATCATATTAAATTATTAATTTCTGACTTTTACAATTAAAGAAATATTTATTCTGAGTATGACTTGAATTGAAAAATATTTAGCCAGGTGATCATTTTTTATAGGATTTTTAAAATTTTAAAATTGGCTTTCAGTCCTTTAGTTTAAAAAATATCCTAATGTCTATCTAATAACAAAAAATTACAGTTTATAGCTTAAAAAAATCCTTATTAATCGTGTCACTTATAGACCCTCAGATTTGGGGTTTCTGAACTATGGGTTATCACCTTGTAGCGAATATATATTGAAGTTATCATGACAACAGCAGTTGGAATGCACGCTTCCGCGTTTCTCTCCGAGAAACAAAAAAAGCAGATTCAAAATAGGCGAATTATGGCGATTTATCACTTATCAGTTAAATCAGGTAGGCAATACGGTTCTTCGGGAAGTCGAGGGGCAAGCCATTACGCTTATATAAATCGTGAAGGTAAATACAAAAGAGAAGATTTAGAAAATATAAAATCAGGAAATTTACCAAATTGGGCTAAAGATGCTGCTCATTTTTGGAAGTCAGCAGATAAGAACGAACGCATTAATGGACGTATTTATACTGAATTGGAAATTTCATTGCCTAGAGAATTGAATAAAGAACAACGTGAAGAATTAGTACAGGAATTTGTAGATAAGACTTTAGGTAAAAACTTCACATATTCCTATGCAATTCATAGCCCATTAGCAAGTGATGGTGAACAAAATCCTCATATTCATTTGATGTTTAGTGAAAGAAAATTAGATGGTATTGATCGTGACGAAGTACAACACTTTAAACGCTACAATCCGACTAATCCTGAAAAGGGCGGGGCAGGTAAAGATCGCTATTTTTCATCTAAAGTTTTTGTGGCAGATACACGCTTATCATGGGCTAACCATGTAAACGATTTTTGCGAAAATTTAGGTCTTGATACTCGTATAGATCATAGAAGTTATAAGGCTCAGGGGCTTGAATTATCCAGTCAAAACTTCAGGGCTGATTATGTTAGTAATCATAAATATTTCATTAATGAAAATATAAAAAATATACGTCATCAAAATGGCGAAATTATTATTGAGCGTCCTTCGGAAGTTATTAGAGCTTTAACTTCTAATCAGTCTGTATTTACTGCCCGTGATCTTGAGCGTTTTGTTATGGCTCATACTGACAGTCAAGAACAATATCTTAAAGCCTATGAAGCTGTAATGACTTGTCCTGATATGGCAATGTTGTTTGGGAAAGATAAGGTTGTATTCTCATCAAAAGAATTGGTCGGAATTGAAGATTCTATTACTGCATTTATCTACAATGCCAATGAGCAAAGTCGAGTACAGAAGCCATTTAATTTAACTGAAAAATTCACTTTAAATGCTGTAAAAATTGCTGATAAAAGAACATTCAATAGAGAGCAAGAAGCAGCCTATTATACTTTGACTTCTACTGATCGAATCTCATTGCTAAATGGTTCGGCTGGTACTGGTAAGTCTTATGTTCTTAGTGCTGTTTCTGAAGCCTTCAAAACTTCAGATTATAAAGTTCATGGTATTGCTTTGCAGGCAATTACAGCTAGAGCTATTTCTGACGATTGTAATATTCCAAGCAGTACAATTGCTTCATTCCTTGCCCGATATGAAAGTGGTAATTTTGAGATCAATAATAAGACTGTCTTGATCTTAGATGAAGCGGGGATGGTCGGCTCAAGAGACATGCAAAAACTTCTCATGATCGTAGAGAAGCATGATGCTCAAATAAAACTTGTTGGTGATAGTTATCAGTTAAGTGCTGTTAGTGCTGGTTCTGCTTTTGCTCATATTCAAGATAACCTTGATAAGAAAAATATTGCTTCATTAGAAAATATACAACGACAAAAATATGCGAAGGAATCAGAGAAAATGATTGAAGCATCTAAGTTGTTATCTAAGCATGAAGTTGACAAAGCATTAGATATTTATAAGACCATTAATGCTGTTAATGAATATGAATCTCACGATCTAGCACTAGCCAAAACTATTAAATCTTGGAGTGAAGATTCTAGCGAAAATAAGTTAATGCTTGCTCATTCAAATAATGATGTGAATGAATTAAACCGCATGGCAAGAAATGTATTAATTAAAAATGGTCAACTTTCTGCTACTGGTAATCATGTTAAAACTGCTTTCGGTGATATTGAAATTACTGTCGGAGAAAAAATTGTATTTAAGCAGAATGATTCAAAATTAAAAGTTAGCAATGGTGAAACAGCAAAAGTAATCGGTTTTGAAAAAGATAATCTTAATAACATTAAATTTATGATGGTTCAGTCAGATAGAAATAATGAGATCATTAAAGTAGATTTAAATGAATACAACCAATTTAAATATGGTTATGCAAATACTATTCACTCATCACAAGGTATGACTGTTGATAATGCCTATATTGTGGCGAGTGAGAACATGAATGCTAATTTAACTTATGTTGCTTTGACCCGACATAAACATAATGTCGAAATTAATTATTCTGCTATGTCGTTTACCACGAATGAAAAAGAATTCGTTAAACGTCCAGATGGGAAAATCTCATATGATCAGAATTACAATCCTGTTGAAAAAGAAGTTACACCTTTTGAAAACTTCAAAAAAGTTCTAGGACGATCAGAAAAGAAAGAATTTTCTACAGACTTCACTTTAGTAGACAAGCAAGAAAAATTGATCAAAGCATATCTGCAAGATCACCGCCACCATATTGAAGATAAGCGGGAGATATACGGAATTAACTCGAAGATACATGCTTTAACTTCAGAGAATCGTACATTCACGAAGGAAGAAATTGTTACCGAGGTTCGTGCGAATCTTAAATCTAAATCTATTTTAGGTGATGAGATCGGTAGCATTAGAGGTATGAAAATTGCAAAAGGTGAGCTTCTCAAACTTGAGGAAGGGTTACAGATCAAGACTGGATTCTTTAAGAAAGAAACCTTTGAGAAGGGAACAGAATTAAAGGTTCTTGATGCCTACAAGATGAAAGATAAACCAATGATTAAAGCTCGAATCAATGATATGGAATATGAGATTCCATTTGAAAAACTTTCTGTTAAGTATTCAGATCGGTACTTCACAGAGTTTAAAGATCAGAGCGCACACCGTTTTACTGCCCGCAATAAAACTGAAGTTTATAGCGAGTACCGTGAGCAGTTATTGAAGCAAAAGATTACTGCACCGGAAGAAAATTTGAATGCTCCTAATCACAAGATGAAGCTGCAAAGCAATCTTAATACTACCCCTAGAAATACACCTAGAATCTAACTTCACCTGGCATAAGCAAGTGAAAATAACAAACCATAAAAGACTTTTTAATGAGTAAAGATGATCATGATAAATTTGTATTATTCCTGATAGTTGTAGGCTTTATCGTGTTAGTTGTTTGCGGTCTTGCGTGGCAGGGAGCAGGCATCTTTAACTTGCCTTTCACAGTGATGCTATGGACTATCATTAGATTAATTATCGTGGTATCGCTTGTATTTATTACTGGAAAATTCGGTCTATCAAGAGAGTTTACTTTCCCCGCAGCAGCAGTAGGTTTAGCTTTTAGTTTATTCCCTGTCCTTGATCATATTGCGTTAGGTTATTCTGCTAAAAATTTCTATGAAACCACTAATTTTATGGGGCAAACGGTTCGGGAATTTGGTGCCAGTAAAATTACGGTCTGGTGGGGTTCGATTTATGCCAAAATAGCCTATGCTAGCCTTGCAGGTTTAATTGGATATGGTGTTAAGGTCGCCACTGATGATTAAAAAAGAAAAACCAACTTGAAGTTGGTTTTTTTGGCACTGTTGCAAATAGAGATTTGAGTCGATGATGTTCCCTTTAAAAAGTACTTAGAGACCGAAAACCCTGTTGATTAGACACACTTCACCCTGAGGCTGACCATAATAAAATGACGATGCTTGTCCTTTACGTAGTGCACGCATGACTTCAATACCTTTAATTGTGGCATAAGCCGTCTTCATAGATTTGAATCCTAATGTGGCCCTGATGATCCG
>NZ_VPEG01000058.1:0-7741 GCF_013417275.1 Acinetobacter sp. YH16038
AAGTCGCCAGTCGTCTAACCGACGACTGGTAGCAGGCCCGCTCCGATGCGGCGCACTAACCATCGAAACCTCGTGAATGTCGGTATCCTGTCTGGCAGGATACCGCTCATTTCCCTTGTTCAGTTCAACATCGCATTGGCAAAATGGCGGGTTAAGTTCAAAATTCAACTTTTGTGCTTTTTATTCCGCCGAATGTGTCCCACATTCAGCTTTTTTTTAATAATTTAGCTTCTGTGGAAACACATCGGCTACGTCACTGCTAAATTGAACTTTCGGTTCAATTTATCCGCCACTTCGCCAATGCGTTTCCCGTTGTACGCAACCTTACTAAAACTAAATTATTAAATGAGTTCACTCGGTACAAATCTTATTCAAGTCATAAAAGATAAAGAATTTCAAGCTGTTACCAAAGACTTAACTGAAGTGGTAATTGATTCAAATATTGCTGAAGGATTACTAAAAGATGTCCCACTACTTTCAACAATTATAGGAACTTTTAATACAGTAACCAATATCAAGGATAAGCTATTTCTTAAAAAAATTCTTACATTTTTATATGAACTAAAATCAATTTCTGAAAATAAAATAGAAGAACAAATTAATAAAATAGAAGAAGATTTAAAGTATAGAACAAAAGTTGGCGAAAAATTATTATTTATTATTGACAAGTGTGAAGACACAGACAAAGCATCACTTACTGGTTTACTTTTTAAATCATTTTTAGAGAAAAAAATTGATTATGACCAATTCATTACAGGAACAAATATTATTGAAAAAACTCCGTTGCCTGATTTAATGTTTTTCATAGAAAATGATGTTGAAGAATTGGAATTAGACAATGGTGGTTCTGAATTTGTATCATATGGCTTAATGGAAATCAGAGTAACAAAACCCAATATTAAAGTTGGTGATGAAAAATATTATGGAGATAAATATATTCCATCAGATAATGAAATATTAGCAGATCGTTTAGAAATTACAGATTTTGAAATTGTAGCTAGTATAAGTTGGATTGGACAAATCCTTAGAGAAAATTTATGTAAAGAATAAAAGACAGCGTACAACTTCGGTTCAGTAAAAGCTATAACACCTTTTATGTAAAATATAAACCTCCATTTGGAGGTTTTTTCATGTCATTATCCTAAGTTTTTTGCAACAAAAAACACACCTTGCTATTTTCTGATTTTAGTATAAAAATTAATAAAACGATGCATTTTATACTACTTGCTTATTTTGAAAAACATACTTTTAGAGAGTAAGTTAACAACATTATATATCAACAAGTTACACTTATAATACATACTTTTTAATTTATAAAGTATGTATTATTATTTATAACAATTTGTAAATCATAGGAATATAAAAACCAATCTCGGTCTCCGTGATTACTGCTTGCTATTCCTACTTTCATTCGGAATACTCAATTTTGATCGATTTTTCTCTGTATATAATTTTCTCCAAAATTAGTAAATATCAAAATGTATGTAGATAATTACACACATAAAAAATTGATTAGCAATCATATATAAGAAAAAAAACTAAAATGTATGTACAAAAAACATACATTTAATTTTTTTAAAAATACTAAATCAATGATAACCAATATTATAACTCCATCGTGTGGAGTTCCCTCTCGCTACTCACAATTACTATCAAATTTCACGTAAAAAAGAGTTCCGATTTTTACTTTCCTTTTTTCTGAAAAGGCAATATTGTGATTTGAGTGTCTACACAAATCCATATCTTGCATCTAATTGAAATTTTAAGATATTTTTTAAGAAAATTTAGCTTAAAAAAAACCATTTTAGAAAAGAAAAAACGAAAAAAAAGAAAGCCATTTCAACAAGTGCAGCATCACTAAATTTTATATAAAAAGTGAAACGGCTTTATGCTAAAATTTAATGGTGCGAAACTTACCTTTGTTTTCTTTTGATTTGTTTTACTTTGGTAATTCTTCATTGTTATTTTATCTAATAATTAAAAAGCCACTTGTTTTTAACTCAAATTAAGGAGTGAATAAGCTTGTGGATAGTTAATATTTAGCTTTAAATAGCTTTAAATACTTTTTGCTATAATTTCCTAATGATTAAAAATAAAATGTCTTAAAACGCAAAAAAAACGACCTCAAAAGAAGCCGTTTTAAAATCGTTTCGCTTTCAAATTTATGGTTAAACATTAAATTTGAGCAACAAAAATACATTAATGAATTAAAAATCAGTTAATTAAATTAGATAAATTTATCAAAAATAAAAAATCCGCCCCCCCCCTGGTGCGCATAAAAAAGTCACGTCAATTTGTTTTTGTTTTTCCACTCTAACGAAAACAGTGCATTTCACGCAAGCTCCCAAAAGTGATTTTTTGAAGAAAATCACACCCTTAAAAACTAAAAAATTACCATGTTTTTGTATTAATTAAACATAGCTTATCTAACATTACTTATCGACTTTCGACAAAAAACGGATATATATTTATATATCATATATATTGCAAGGGTATTAAAAAGTCTAACTATAACTTTTTGAATAAACAACTATAACTTTTTGAATAAATAGAAAATGGTTAACTATAACTTTTTGAATAAATACTATAACTTATATTTGTGTAAGTTATAGTATTTATATAAATTTACTTTTCAATACTATAACTTATGTCTAAAATTAATAATAAAGAAGTATTACAGTCTTACATCTTAACGACTGCTAAATATGATTATTCTGTTTACGAGAAACGTATTCTTTATCGTCTTGTAGAGCTTTTTCAAGGATTAATACAAAATCAAAAATTAAAAGACAAAATAGTTATTGAACAAGACAATCAAAATACTAGCATTGTTAGTATGCCTATTAAATTATTTTTACAAAACGAAACAGATACTAACCATATTCGAATAAAATCAGCTTTAAGAAATTTAGCTAAAAAATTCTTTGAGTATGAAGATGAAAATGATTGGGAGTTAATTTCAGTAATTTCAGAGCCTAAAATTAAGAAAAATACAGAGATTGCTACTTTCAGAATAAATCCAAAAATAGTAGAAGCATTTTTAGATTTTTCAAAAGGCTTTAAAAAGTATGAACTTAAAGTAGCTATGGAATTTGAAAGTGTATATACTATGCGTTTTTACGAATTATTATCTAATCAGAAAACTCCTATTAATTATTCAATAGATAAATTAAAAGATATATTTAATATTGCTGATAAATACAAGTTAACGGGTGGTTTTATTCAAAAAGTTATCGAACCTGCAAAAAAAGAACTTGATAAATGTAGTCCTTATACTTTTCATTATGAAACAATAAAAACAGGTCGTAAAATTACAGGCATTCGTTTTATTCCGATTCATCAACCACAATTTGAAGATGAATCATTGAAGAAACAAAAAACAATGAAACAAATGTCAAATCGTTGGTTTATCCCTAAAAACATAGAAGATTATTTAAAATATAATTACGATTTTACTAATAAGGAATTAAACAACAATCTTAGCTTATTTGAAAGCTTGTACAACCATCTGTCCGAAGAAGAATTATTGGATTTCTTGGTCGAATTAAAAGCTCAATCTGTACTATATGAAATCAAAAATCTAAAAGCATATCTTATTGGTTCATTGAAACACAAAGCTGAGCAGATTTTTGAACAAAAACACATGAAAAAGTAGGGTGACAAAAGTATGTCATCTATATATTTTGACATACTTTTGTCATAGTTTCAAACTTTTGTTATTATGAATTACATAGATGTAAAAGAAGCTGTAAAAAAAACAGGAAAAAGCGAGAGGACAATAAGAAGATTGTTCGCTAACTCTGAATCTGTACCATACTTACAAAAAAAAGGGAATAAAGTATTAATAGAAGTTAATTACTTATTTTCTATATACGAACCTCTAAAAGATATCAAGAAACCACAGAGGCAAAAGTATGACATAGCCGAAATATGGCAGAGGCAAGAAGATGTAAACTCATTAAAGACAAAACTTGCTTTATTTGAACAAGAATTAAAAAATAAAGAGTTGCTTTTACAAGAAAAAGAGGGTAGAATAATAGATTTACAAAAGACAATTCTCCTGTTGGAAGCTCCTAAAAAAGAGCCAGAATCTAACCAACCAAAACAAGTACAGGAAAAGAAAAAAAAGTGGTGGCAATTTTAACTTTATGTAATGAAAAGAAAGTTAATTGATTTAGATCTGGAAACTGAAAGACGTTTATCAATTCTTGCAAGTGCTAACGGAATGAGCTTAAAAAAGTATATAGAATATATACTTTTTCAGCACGGAAACGACCATTTAATAAAAATTGAAAAGGAAATCAAAAAACAAAAGTCAGCTTCTATAAATCAATTATCTATTTTAGATGAAATAAATAAAAATTTATAAATTTTTACACTACCTGTTGACCGATTTGAATATCCTCTCTCAACGTAAAAATGCACCTTTCAGAGTAGTTTTAGCTATAAAATAATTTATCCAAAACGGTACTCTCACAATATCAGTGTTTTAACCTAAAAATCTTTGGTGTATAATAAGAATTATGTTAAGTAATGAAATAGATTAATAAAGTATCAATTGTAGAGTTTCGTGATCCATGATTGAGAATTTAAAAATTTTAAATAAAAACCTCGCTATTCATACAAATGTTATTTAGATAATATAGACTATCAAAGAATTTATTACTTTTAACAAAGTAATTACACGAAATACGGATATAGGGAATATTTCACGAAACTTTTCTATTATTTACTTCGTAAATTACTATGTTATCGGCAATACGAAATAAAGTAGTTCAGAAAAAATATTATATTTGCAACATAAATAAAAAGTAAGCAGAAAATGTAAAAATTAATTTCTTAGACAATCTAACAATCAGCTCAAAAAATTGGGCTCCCACTTTTGTTAAACTCAAAAAGAAATTAATTATGCTTACGATTCAAAATTTATCCTATTCACATCCCAATAAAAATACGCTGTTTACTAATTTAAGTATGACAGTAAACCATTCCGATAAAATTGCATTAATTGGCAATAATGGTGTTGGAAAATCTACTTTACTCAAACTTATAGCCAAGGAATTAGAACCTGATGACGGACAAATTTCCTCCGAAACCAAACCCTATTATATTCCTCAAATTTTCGGTCAGTTTAATGATTTGACAATTGCCCAAGCCTTACAAGTTGAAACCAAACTCAATGCTTTACACGAAATTTTAAACGGAAGTGTAGATGAAAAGAATTATAGCCTTTTAAATGACGATTGGACGATAGAAGAAAAATGTCAAGAAGCCCTAAGCTATTGGGATATTTCTGATTTATCACTATCTCAAAAATTAAGCGAATTAAGTGGAGGACAAAAAACAAAAGTCTTTCTCGCAGGTATATTTATTCATCAACCATCATTTGTTTTATTAGATGAACCCAGTAATCATCTTGACAAATCCAGTAGAGACTTACTATACGATTTTATTCAAACCTCAAGAGCAACTTTTATAATCGTTAGCCACGACCGAGAGTTACTTCAGTTATTAAATCCTATTTGTGAGCTCAACAGAAATGAAATTAAAGTTTATGGCGGAAACTATGAATTTTATAAAGAGCAAAAAGAAATTGAACAAAACGCCTTAAGTCAAGATATTCAGAGCAAAGAAAAAGCACTTAGAAAGGCGAAAGAAAAGGAGCGAAAAACAATTGAACGACAACAAAAATTAGATGTTCGAGCAAAAAAGAATTTAGGAAAAGCTGGACTTCCCAAGATAGTATCAGATGCTTGGAAGAATAATGCTGAAAGAAGCTCAGCAAAAATTGCCGGAGTTCATTCAGATAAAATTAATGGTATAAAAGAAGAACTTCAAGATTTGAGGCTTTCCGTTTCTGATATAGAACAAATGAAATTTGAATTTGATTCTTCCAATCTTCATAAAGGTAAAAATCTGTTTATAGCAGAAAATATCAATTTCGCATATAAAACAGGAGGTTTATTATGGGAGAAACCTCTAAACATTCAAATTGTCAGCGGTGAACGAATTGCTATCAACGGAAAAAATGGAACAGGAAAAACCACACTTATCCAAATAATACTCGGAAAACTTAAACCAACGGAAGGAAAAATATTTATTGCTGAAAGTCATTCTGTTTATATTGACCAAGATTATTCTTTAATCAATAATCATTTACAGATTTATGAACAAGCTCAAGAATTTAATCAAACCGGCCTTCAGGAACACGAAGTAAAAATCAGATTAGACCGTTTTTTATTTTCAAAAGATGATTGGGATAAGCCTTGTCATACATTGAGTGGCGGAGAAAGAATGCGGTTAATGTTGTGTTGTTTAAACATTGCTAATCAATCTCCCGACATTATTATCTTAGATGAACCTACCAATAATTTAGACCTTCAAAACATCGAAATTTTAACCAATGCAATCAATGAATATGAAGGAACTTTAATTGTAATTTCCCACGATAAAACGTTCTTACAAGAAATAAATATTGAACGAACTATTGAATTAATGAAGTAAAGCCGATAACATCGGTTTTGCAAGAGAGCGGGTTATTGTTTCCGTTCAAAGATTTTTGTTATATTTAAAGTTCCGTCTTCGCTTGGAAGTCTTATGCTAAAATCCGCTCCCTCGCAAAGCCCGAAAACGTTAGCGGGCATTGTGAAAGATACCAGCATAACAGTTAAACATTGATAAATGAAAAAAAAACTACTTTGGATATTAATTTTAGGACTGATAATAATCAGTTGCAAACAAAGGAAAACAGAAATGAAAGAGAAAATAATTAAAACAAACGGCATTGAACTCTGTACGGAAAGTTTTGGAAATAAGAAAAATCCAGCAATCCTTTTGGTAGCAGGTGCAACCGTATCAATGCTGTATTGGGACACTGAATTTTGCCAACAATTATCTGAAAAAGGATTTTTTGTTATTCGTTACGACAACAGAGATGTAGGAAAATCCACTAATTATGAACCAGGTTCTACTCCATACGATATTGTTGACTTAACTAATGACGCTATTTCAATATTGGATGGCTACAAGATTGACAAAGCACATTTTGTGGGGATTTCTTTGGGCGGACTAATTTCTCAAATAGCATCAATAAAGTTTGCCGACAGAGTTAACTCCTTAACTCTTATGTCATCAGGCCCTTGGGGAGACTCAGACCCAACTATACCTGAAATGGACACGAGTATTTTAGATTTCCATAGTAAAGCAGGTACAGTCAATTGGACAAATGAAGACAGTGTGGTAAACTATTTAATTCAGGGTGCAGAATTAATGAGTGGCAAGAAACAATTTGACAAACAAAGAAGTGAAAAACTGATAAGAGCTGAGTTCAATAGAGCCAACAATTATATAAGTATGTTCAATCACGCTGCATCGCAAGGTGGTGGTGGTGAAGAATATTGGAACAGATTAAACGAAATCAAACAACCCACCTTAATTATCCACGGAACAGACGACAAAATTTGGCATTATAAGAATGCAGGTTTTTTACTAGAAAAAATAAAAGGTTCAAATCTAATCACCCTTGAAGGTACAGGACACGAATTACACGTTGATGATTGGAAATCAATTATTGATGGAATAGAAAAACACATAAATGACTGATAAACAAAAACAACGCCCCGCGTGGGCCTATACGCTGCCGGCAGCACTGCTGCTGATGGCTCCTTTCGACATCCTCGCTTCACTGGCGATGGATATTTATCTCCCTGTCGTTCCAGCGATGCCCGGCATCCTGAACACG
>NZ_VPEG01000059.1:0-7665 GCF_013417275.1 Acinetobacter sp. YH16038
TATGATGGTGATTTTTAGGTGCTTGCATGGCTTCCATTTCCATCAGATGTCCTTCCTGCTCCGCTACTGAAGGCGTGGTGCGTAACGGCAAAAGCACTGCCGGACATCAGCGCTATCTCTGCTCTCATTGCTGTAAAACATGGCAACTACAGTTCACTTACACCGCCTCTCAGCCCGGTACGCACCAGAAAATCATTGATATGGCCATGAATGGCGTCGGATGTCGCGCCAGTGCACGCATTATGGGCGTTGGCCTCAACACGGTTTTACGTCACTTAAAAAACTCAGGCCGCAGTCGGTAACCTCGCGTATACAACCGGGCAGTGATGTGATTGTCTGCGCTGAAATGGACGAACATTGGGGCTACGTCGGTGCTAAATCACGTCAGCGCTGGCTGTTTTACGCGTATGACAGGATACGGAGGACGGTTGTGGCGCACGTCTTCGGTGAACGCACTCTGGCCACACTGGAGCGTCTTCTGAGCCTGCTGTCGGCCTTTGAGGTCGTGGTATGGATGACGGATGGTTGGCCGCTGTATGAATCACGCCTGAAGGGAAAGCTGCACGTTATCAGCAAGCGTTACACTCAGCGCATTGAGCGACATAATCTGAATCTGAGACAACATCTGGCAAGGCTGGGACGGAAGTCACTGTCGTTCTCAAAATCGGTGGAGCTGCATGACAAGGTCATCGGGCATTATCTGAACATAAAACACTATCAGTAAGTTGGAGTCATTACCAAGAACCGATACGCCCCTCGCGCACTTCTGCTATTGAAAAAGCCATATTTAAGCTCACTTTTTTTACTCTGAATATAACCTGTTAGAGAGGATTTTCTTGAGATCGTCCGTCTGTCGTCGTAGTCTCTTATCCAGAAACGAAAAAACCACCTGGGGAGGTGGTTTTTCGAAGGTTCAGTAAGTTGGGGAACTTCTGAACCGTGGTAACAGGGTGTACAAGACCGCTGCCACCAAATTCGTCCTTCCAGTTTAGCCGTAGTTTGGCTCTAACTTCAAGAACTCTGCATCAGTAATCTCTTGTACACCCTCTACCAGTGGCTGCTGCCAGTGGCGTTAAGTCGTGTCTTTTCGGGTTGGACTCAAGACGATAGTTACCGGATAAGGCGCAGCGGTCGGACTGAACGGGGGGTTCGTGCACACAGTCCAGCTTGGAGCGAACTGCCTACCCGGAGCTGAGTGTCAGGCGTGGAATGAGATAAACGCGGCCATAACAGCGGAATGACACCGGTAAACCGAAAGGCAGGAACAGGAGAGCGCACGAGGGAGCCATCAGGGGGAAACGCCTGGTATCTTTATAGTCCTGTCGGGTTTCGCCACCACTGATTTGAGCGTCAGATTTCGTGATGCTCGTCAGGGGGGCGGAGCCTATGGAAAAACGGCAGCTCCGTATCCTCTTCCTGTCCTGCTTGCCATGCCGTATGCCTTTGCTCTTATCCGTTTGCAGGTAACGCCCGCCGCAGCCGAACGTCAGGAGCGGAAGCGACCGAGTGAGCGAGGAGGCGTCATATCACTGTAACCTCCATTTTCTCCTGTACGCCCTGCAGCTGCATTTTTCCCCTGCCACATGAAGCACTTTTATTAAGTGTTACTCCGCCGTAACATATTGAGCCAGTATACACTCCGCTAGCGCTACGTGACTGGTTCAGGGCTGCGCCCCGAAACCCGCCAAAAGCCTGACGCGCCTGCGGCTTGTCCAACCCCGCGCCGACCGGGAAAGGCTTTCCCGCCCGTCCCGGCGTTATCAGGAGGCCGGTTTGTCAGAGAAACGGAACAAGATGCTCACCATGTGGGTGACGGAGGACGAGCACCGGCGGCTGCTTGAGCGCTGTGACGGCAGGCCGCTGGCGGCCTGGATGCGGCAGACCTGCCTGGACGAAAAGCCTGCGCGCACCGGAAAGCTCCCCTCAATTTCGCCGGCGCTGCTGCGCCAGCTTGCCGGCATGGGCAATAACCTGAACCAGATAGCCCGCCGTGTTAACACCGGCGGCGGTACTGGCCATGACAGGGTACAGATTGTGGCGGCGCTGATGGCCATCGATGCCGGACTTGAGCGGCTGCGGCACGCCGTTCTTGAGAAAGGAACGGACGATGATCGTTAAATTTCATCCACGCGGTCGCGGCGGTGGCGCCGGGCCGGTGGACTATCTGCTGGGTAAAGACCGGCAGCGTGAAGGCGCCACCGTCCTGCAGGGGAAGCCGGAAGAAGTCCGGGAGCTGATTGACGCGTCGCCTTACGTTAAGAAATACACCTCCGGCGTCCTGTCGTTTGCGGAGGCCGATCTCCCTCCCGGCCAGCGGGAAAAACTGATGGCCAGCTTCGAGCGGGTTCTGATGCCCGGACTCGATAAAGATCAGTACAGCATTCTGTGGGTGGAGCACGCGGACAAGGGGCGTCTGGAGCTGAACTTTCTGATCCCCAATACCGAGCTGCTGACCGGCAGGCGGCTCCAGCCTTACTACGACCGCGCCGACCGGCCGCGCATCGATGCCTGGCAGACTATCGTGAACGGCAGACTGGGGCTGCACGACCCGAACGCGCCGGAAAACCGCCGGGCGCTGGTCACGCCGTCCGGGCTGCCGAAAACGACGCAGGAGGCCGCAGAAGCCATTACCCGGGGACTACTGAGCTTAGCCTCGTCCGGGGAGCTGAAAAGCCGTCAGGATGTCACTGACACTCTTGAAGGTGCAGGTTTTAAGGTGGTGCGCACCACGAAAAGCAGTATCAGCATTGCCGACCCGGACGGGGGGCGAAACATCCGACTGAAGGGAGCTATCTATGAGCAATCTTTTAACGCTAGCGAAGGACTTAGAGCAGCAATCGAAAGCGCAGCAGAAGAGTACTGGCGAGATGCTGAAAGCCGCATTCTGCGAGCACGAGCAGTCTGTCAGAGCGGAACTGAGCGCAAGCGCGAGGAGAATCAGCGACGCCATCCTCGCCCACGAGCAGAGTATGAGCGAGGCGATGGAGAAAAACCGGCGGAGCGTACTGCGGACTGCCGGGCGGACATGGCTCACCATCCTGATGGTGTCAGCGCTGCTGATCGGCACGAGCGGGAGCATACTGTGGTGGCAGGGGCAGCAGATAACCGACAATTACACGCATCTTCGTCAGCAGGAAGATACCCTGGCGAAAATGACCGCCCGGACGTGGGGAGTGCGCTATCAGGAGAGCAGCGACGGCCGGAGGTTTCTTATCCTACCGCCGGGGATGAAAACCGAAGCCATCCCTTACGGCGGGACGACATGGATCCGCCTGAAACAGGAGTAGCGGAAGATGACAGAGCTGGAAAAGCAGTTGCTGAGCGCATTAGAGCAGCTACAGCAGGACTACTCGCAAAGGCTGGACGAATGGGAGAGCGCCTTCGCGGAATGGCGGAGCATGTGTGGGCTTATGCAACGGGAGAACGCGGTGCTGAACGAGCGCGTGTCGGACTTGAGCACGCAGGTGCTGAGTTTAAGCGAGCAGCTGCGCCGCTTGTCCGGGAACTGAATGCCATCGAGCTCCGGCAGAGGGAGAATGAGTATCAGAAAACACTGGAGCTGGAGCGCCAGCCGCAGAAAACCTACCGCGGGCCGACACTTTAAACCATCCAGGCAGCTGACAACCCGCACGAAGAGGGGCTCTTACTTCTCCCGCTAAATAGGTTCGTGATTAAAAAGATCACGGCCTATACCTGGGGGGGAATTATGAAATTGCTTAACGTCATTGAAGCTGTACTTAACTGCCTGTATCTGGCGGCCGGGCTGTGGGACTGGCTGGAGAAGCATTTACCTGTTTTTAAGGCGTTCGCGCTGATTTTAGTGTGACTTTACACGCCATGCATCTGGCTGCATGGCTATGCAGTCGGGTAAAATTTATCTGTCACGAACGGGGCGGTGTATCGGGTGGTTTGTTGCCGGTTTTACCTGACTGCCGCCCCGTTTGTGGCGAACCCGTCCGGAGCGGTGCGGGCAACAGATGTTATGGTAAATAACATCCGTTGTTAATTAAACTTGAAATCAACTTTAATTATAAAAATGAAGCTAGTTAAACCATTCTCCAGCTTCTTTTTCTCTGGCTTTCCCTTCGCTTTTCATTAAATCTTTCCCGCCTTCTGAAATATTTCTGTTTGAGCCGGCGTGAGATTGAATTACATCTGTTTGGGCTGCCTTGTTTTTTAACTCTTGGTCTATGAATTAATTTTCGCGTTTAACTCTTGCCTCTTCCCTGGCTAATGCTAACTTTTGTTTTTCGATTTCAAGCTTTCTTAGTTCATCTTCATATTTCTGATCTCTATTTTTATCGGCTTTGAGCTCAGCTTCGATTCTTTCACGGTGAGCTTTTCTCTCTGCAGAAGCTATGGCTGCTCTCCTGTTCGCTTCTGCTCTTGCTCTTTCTCTCCTTTTTTGCTCAAGCCGTTTGTTTTCCTCAATTTTTTCTCTCTGGATATCCATGAGTCTTTGCTCTTCAGCTTTTCCCTGCTGTTCAGTTTGAGCTACTGCAGATAATTGTTCTTGAAGTGAGTTTGCAAAGCTGCTTCCACTAAAAGAAAGGATGAGGGGTATAATGATTCTTTTCATCGTTTGAATCTTATTTTTTTACCGGGCATGTTGTGTTTGGCTGGATTCTTGTTTCATTATTTTTTGTGGAAATAACAACAGCTAAACCAGTAGTAAACTGACATGGTTTTCCTACTTGAGTTGATGTAAATACCTTTGTCCCTTCTTTGTAAGTTAAAGAAACACCTTCAACGATAGATTTATCTTTGACTAATGTTCCTACTGCGGCACCGACGGCACCACCGCCAACGGCTCCGGCTGTTGTGCAAAGTCCGCTACCACTTCCGACGTTATGACCAGCCACACCGCCAACCACAGCGCCAAGGATTGCCCCAAAGGTTTGTGCAGCTTGTTTGTTTGCAGTGTTATCAACAGCAACCTTCGCAGGCAAAACAGAAATTATGTTTACAGTTTTCGTCTCCTGTTTTGCATTCAGTTGCCCTGTGTCATAAACGTCAGCAGCATATTGATCGGCATTGGATTGACAGCCTGATAAAGCGGTAATCGAGGCGGTTAGTAGGGCTATGCTTAACAGTGTTTTTTTGAGCTCATGTGACTTCCTGTTTCTTAATGTAAAAAAAACATTTTTAGGAATTATCCGTAAAAAGTAAAGGCTAAAGGTGGTGGTTGATTTTCCGGTAATGGTGCCAACTTACTGATTTAGTGCATGATGGTGTTTTTGAGGTGCTCCAGTGGCTTCCATTTCCATCAGATGTCCTTCCTGGGGTCGGTTTGGGAAATGGAAATTATTGTACGTTAAGAACATAATTTAACCGTTTCTGATTGGTAACTGATTGATTTATTGTTACTGACTATCGCATTTAAGTTATTGCGCTCACGCTGTCGCATTTAGGTTGTCTCATTACCCAAACATACAGGCTAAATGCCGTATAGTGCAGGAGTACACCCTATTGCGATAGCGCGATCTGTTCAAAAAACAGGCTTAACGTACAATAATTTCCAATCTCCAAACTCACCCCTTATTCACGCTGGCCAACCTGTTTCGGGCGGACCAAATGATACGTCAGTGGGAGAGATCTCACTAAAAACTGGGGATAACGCCTTAAATGGCGAAGAAACGGTCTAAATAGGCTGATTCAAGGCATTTACGGGAGAAAAAATCGGCTCAAACATGAAGAAATGAAATGACTGAGTTAGCCGAGAAGAATTTCCCCGCTTATTCGCACCTTCCCTAACTTTGCAACAGTGTCTTATATTTTGTATAACTTAGTAAACATATTTAACCTGACAGACACCTAATAAAAATAAGTAACTGCCAGGTTAAGTTTTAGCTAGTTCAATTATATGGAAATCATTTTATAAATCTTGGTCGAAATCATAAACTTTACCATTTTTCACCAATCGCTGTTTTTCAATAAATTTATCGTTTAGTAGGGAACAACCTTTTTTAATCTTACTTTCAATAAAGGATAACTCTAAACTAGTATCTACGAAACATTCGGATGTTATTTTTTTATCTTTATTAATTGAAAGTTTTTGTATTAGCTCAGGATGTTGTTTGTGGTATAAATCATTAAACCAAAAAAAATGAGCAATGTTATAGTTGCCTTTTGTATTACCGCCATACAACGATTTACCATCATCATAAATAGCAGTTCCATGGTCTGAAATAAAAGATAAATATGCAAGTCCATCTGTATTTTTTAACACATTAATGAAATCGCTTATCTGTTTATCAACAGAAAATAATTCTGAATTAGCATAGCTATTTTCTAATTTATCCTTATCTTTTAAAGATGGAGTTGAATATGTTTTTTCATTAAAAGATGGTTTGAAAACATCATAATTTGATGGATACCTTGTATGATACAGATAATGACTCCCGATAGTTTTATAAACTATGAGCTTTTTCTTGCTTTTATTATTTAATATTTTCTCTAATGTATTCACGTTGACATCAGATACAACATAATGATCAGCTTCATTTGCAATTAAATTTATTTCATTATCTCCTATGTGACTTTTACTCAGATAAGAAACATACCAAGTTTCATATCCAGCCTCTTTATAAGCACTAATTATTGATGTTTCATTAAAAAGACCATTATCATACACACCTTTTCTAGAAAGGATCATTGGTGTGGAAACTAAAGTATATGCTCCTTGAGATATTGTGTTTTTAAAAGAAACTAAATTTTCTTTATCTAAATTTGGGGTTGTGTTTTTAGGGTAACCATTAAAATGTAAATAATCTCCTCTATTAGTTTCGCCTAAAAAAAGAACCACTGTTTGCTTATCATTTATTGTAGATTTAGAATCCCACTTGAAGTTTTTTTTATCTTTTATAATTTGTGCGTTTTTCTTAAGTTCAGATAAACCTTTATTAATTTCTTTCAAAGCTAATCCTAATGGCTTAAAGGCGATTAACAAAGAAACAAACAGAATAATGAAAATATAAAAATGCCTTAACTGAAATTTAGAGTCTCTTTTTCCAATAAGAATAAATAAGAAGTTACATGCTATGATTAGTAGCCCTATGATTTCTTTTGTTGAAAAGAAAAAATTACTATTAATCTCATCTGGGTTAGTATCAAGAATAATATTAATGATTTCATTTGGCACCTGATGAAAATACCAGGAGGTCATTCGATATGTCATTAAATCAACAAATAGAAGTGAAATAATAAAACTTGATATTGATAAAGAAATAATTGAATTAATTTTTGAAGTGTAACCATAGAAAAAAATAACACCAAGTATGATAAGCGTTAAGGAGTAATAAATATTACTAGCGATTATTCTATGGGAAGTATTAATTATAAAAATTAGATTAATAATACATAAAGCTATGTATATGTTTTTTTGATGGTTTTTTGAAATTTTATTGATGATGTTCATTATTTGATAACATAGATATAAGTAAGTAAGTAAGTAAGTAAGTTTAAAAAAAAAATCATAGGAAATCATTATTTAATTAAAAAGCCGCTCTCGGTAATGCTGCCAACTTACTGATTTAGTGTATGATGGTGATTTTTAGGTGCTTGCATGGCTTCCATTTCCATCAGATGTCCTTCCTGCTCCGCTACTGAAGGCGTGGTGCGTAACGGCAAAAGCACTGCCGGACATCAGCGCTATCTCTGCTCTCA
>NZ_VPEG01000060.1:0-6843 GCF_013417275.1 Acinetobacter sp. YH16038
ATACCTTATCGCCCAGCGAGAACGCTGGGCTGACTTACAGAATAAGTATCTTGAACGGTATCAGCACGCTGACCGCGTTGATGCGCGTTCCCTGAAAGCACAGGGGATTGAGCGTGAGCCGGAGCGACATTTTGGCGCAGGACAGGTCAGGCAGTTTAATACAGCGCAGTTACACGCCCTGATGGAGCGCAGAGAAGCGGAGCGACAGGCTCAGCACTGTCGTGATGAATGTAACTGCGTCATTGATGTCACGACGACATTACGGGAAGCCCTCGCAGAGCGCGATAACGTCACTGAAACACCTAAATGCGAGGTGATGCAAAATGCGACTCAGGGCAGAACGTTTGATTTTGAAAAAGAGTCTGACAAGCTGAACGCACTGGTCAATGATGCCTTGAGTGAGATACAAGACGAGATTGACCTTCAATCCTTGATTAATGACTCGATGGCAGAGTTTCAGAATATTCATCAGGAACTGGTTAAGCAGCAGGAACGCGAGTATTGGGCTGAGCAGCGGCGTCAGCAGGAAAATGAACGACAGCGCCTCGCTGAGCAGAAGCGACAGAAACCGGATGACGGCTGGTCATTTTCACGATAGAGAGAATTTTGTATGAGTGATGAGATTAAAAAAATTGCGGCGCTGATTGGGCATCAGCAAGCGCAGGAAAAGCGTGTGGCGGCGTTGATTGATGAATTTCAGGCAGAATCCGCCAAATTAAGCCGCCAAACAGCACAATTGGCTCAGGTGATCCATGAATTGGACAGTGCCTCCGGTAAGATGACCGACACGATCAGGCAATCGGTGAATGCAGCCTTAACTCAGGTTGAAAAAGAACTCAAACAAACGGGATTGGCGCAGCAGAAACCCGCCGTCAATGCGCTGAATCAGGTGGTTACAGCAGCTAATGAATCCGTGAGTGCAATGCGACGTGAAATGTCACGTTATACGTGGAAATCCGCGATTTATATCGCCCTGACAATGGTTGCTGTTATGGGGGGCTGTCTCTGGGGGATGTTTTATTTTATCGACAGTGGTTATGACCGAATTGCAAAAATGCAGCGCATGGAAGCGGTCTGGCAAAAAAAAGCCCCGCTGGCTGATATCTCCACGTGTGACGGAAAACCTTGTGTGAAAGTGGATACAAGGCAGTCATATGGTGATAAAAAAGACACCTATCTGATTATCAAACAATAAAAAAACGGCGCTGAATACGCCGTTTTCCCGTGCAAGTCGTCAAAGTAGCGAGGGGGTTTTGAGCGGTTCGCCCTCATTCAACCTATTCATCTGCTAATGAGCCGGAAGGTTGAAAGATCTTTCAGTTTTTACTGATTAAATATGAGCATATTTAATCCAGCAAGTACTTACCATACTACCCTGGAGACTCACCTTTTAAATATCTATTTAATAAGTAACTAAGAGGCCAACCCTCAGAATCATTCAGTAACAGGCACTTAGATATCATTTCAAAATCATCTGATATATAAGCGGAAACATCACTATCTCCACAAACTTTAAATGATAACTTAAATGAAGCTTCTCTTATCCTATTTATTATTTCGATGCAATCGTCAGGAAAACATATATTTTTTATTTTATTAAAACTATTTAGCCACTGTTTTTCAAACTCATCGCCATCTCTTTTATCTAATGCGTCATCAATATTTATATGTAATAAAAAATCAAAAAATTTAGGTTCGTTAATTATCATTAACAATTCATTTAAGTTATCATTAGACATTACATTAACCCTTGCTTAGTTAGCCATTCTTCAATTAAATTAACCGCTTTTACTGGTGTTACATCTGTTCCTAAAGTATGTGTTCCATTCGGAGATTTCACATCAACCCGAATATCATCCAACTTAGATGGTCTTTAGTTACGGAATTTTCTGGGGTTTCTGGCGTAAAACCCTTAATAATATTATTCCATAGTTATTTCTGTTTTCATATATGGGGTTTTAATGAAGTTATTGTTTTTATTGTTCTTTTTATTTCCATTATCCGTTTTAGCTAGTGATTGTGGGATTAAAGATTTTTCTTTATGTCAGTCTGCTGAGAATGGCGATAGTTTAGCTCAAATGAAAATTGCTGATATGTATTCAGAGGGGGATGGTGTAAAGCAAGATAAGCACATCGCTTTTGAATGGTATCAAAAGGCTGCAAATCAAGGTAATGTAGAAGCTCAGAGTATTTTAGGTTCATTGTATCTTTATGGTACAGGCGTTAATTCTAGTAAACCAATGGCATTGAAGTTTTACAAAATGGCAGCTGATCAGGGTGACATAATAGCTATCATTTCATTAGGTCAAATGTATTTGGTTGGATATGGTGTGAAAAAAGATGAGGTTATGGCTTTCAATTTTTATCAAAAAGCAGCTGAACTAGGCGATGTTTCATCACAAGCAATATTATGTGGTTTTTATCGTAAAGGTATAGGAACTGATCAAAATGATGATTTAGCCTTTGAATGGTGCAAAAAAGCCGCAAATAAAGGAAGTGAATCTGCTCAATACGCTCTTGGTAATATGTATTTGAACGGAGTTGGTGTAAAGCAAGATATTTCTGAGAGTCAATTATGGTTCAAGGAATCTTGTGATAATGGTTTTGATTTTGCCTGTTCTAAAGTAGACAAAAAATAATGCCCCAATGATGTGCTAACAAAATTTTCAAATTAATTATTAGAATGTAATAATTAATTGTATTTGTTATAATGATATAGTAATTGTAAGTTTAATATACAACGAGAATAATATGAAGAAAAAAGTAATTAGATTAGTAAGTCAGATAGATGTGAATGAAACCAAAAGTAGTTTAATTTATGAGCAGAAAATGTCATTAATTTACTTTCTTTTTGGTGGATGGTTTTCTTTTTTCTTCATGAAAAAAAAAGGAAATAGAACTGTTTGTTTTTTGCGTGATATCAATTCTATTGATATTTCATCAACAGTAATGACTGGTAATTTAATTACGGTTAATACAAATGATATTCGTTATGTCCTGGAAGTCAGGAATAAAAAGACATGGGTTGATATTTGCAAAACCCTTCCATCCATACTCCCTAACATTATAATTAATGAAAAAAAATAATTCCATTTAAATTATTACAATTCAAACCGGTGAATAAACATAATAAAATTTACCGGTTTGAAATATGACAAAATTATCTGACGTTTGAATTGCTGTTTTATTGTTTTTTGATTACTTTGTTGTTACCAAATCGGTTTTGACCAATATCACCTTTATAAAATATCATTAAGATTGCGAGTGCTAAATAGGAAAGTATTCCTAGCATTCCTATTACTAATCCTATCGTTCCGAATAAATTACCGCCTATATAGGTGAATGATAATGCAATTATAAAAAATAAATATGGCGTAATGAGAAACCATCCAGAGTAATTTACATCATGTAATCTACGGATAGATACGGTTATTTCTGGAATAAAAATTATTAAATAAAATATTGATGCAATCAATGTAAATCTTTCAATAATTAATAGCAGTATAGGGTTAATTATTATAAATGCGATGTATTCCTGACGAGAAGATCGGTCTTTGAAATTAAAATAATTACGGAAACAATTAAAATAACTATTAAAGAATGAACTCATAAAGTCTTTATCCAATTTGATGATGGTTTTCAGTATGATAATTTTTGCTATTTGATTTTTTAAAAATCTGGTCAATGACTATAATTTAACATAAAGGTGCTTAAGCGTAACGCCATTTAGGCACTCAACCTAAAATTCCCCTCAACCGCTCAAAACTCCCTATCTTCTCCCCGTAAAAAGCCCCATTTTTGTGTTAGTGATTTGTTATCAAAACGGCGGTTTGGGTTTCGCGGTAAAAATGACGTCAACCGGCTATTTTTTCCAGAATTGCCACGGTTTTTTTGTTGGTACTGGTATAACAGGTTCGGGTGTTGTCGGCAGCTTGGATTCGATTAATAGCATTGCTTGTTTTAGGCTGTCTATATGTGACTGTTGAGCTGTAACGAGTTGTCTCAGGTGTTCAACTTCCTGTTCTAGTTGCTTTGTTTTATTGGTTTCACTTGTTCCGTTAGGTGTTGCATGTTGTTCATTTATTACAGTGTCACTCTGTTCATGATGAACAGACTTGAATGCGCCAAAAACTCGTAAAAGCTCTGATGTATCTATCTTTTTTATTCCATTCTCATCTGTACATATGGACAATTTTCCGTTTGATATGTAACGGTGAACAGTTGTTCTACTTTTTTTCGTTAATCGTGAAGCTTCACTGATCGATACCAGAGCCATTATTCATCCTCAAATTGATATTTTTATTTGATTATCTTGTGTAAATTGAAAATGTAGCGCGTTAGCTGTTCGACCTTTTTTTACAATATCAACCGTTACCATTAGGTCACTCTTATCATTTAATTCCTTTATGGCGGGTTTTATTACAAACTTATTAAGCTCTGAGAATTTTGAATATTTGTTATCTATTCCCATCATTGAGCGGAAATCATCAACATTGATTAGTCTATCTCCAGTGGCTTTAAATTGCATTAATAGCTCATAAATCCTAATGCTATATGTTCTTTTAAGAGCTGACACATTTTTAACTGCAATACTGGTGAATTGTCCTTTTAACTGAGTTAGGTATGGCATTATTGAGTCAGAAAAAGTTAACTCTATTCGACCTTCCCCTCCAAAATATTTTGCTTTTTGTTGAATCCATCGGATCTCTTCTTTTTTATTTTTCCAATGTATCTGTATCCATCTTTCCGCTAATTTATCTACTGCATCTTGTAAATGTCTCTCTGCATTACCTGTACCCATATTAGGAAAAGCTAGATAAAACTCTTCGGCTGTTAACTCAAAGGTTTTCTCAGGGGACTCATCTTTGGGATTCAACTTACCAATACACATTAATAAAACCCGCTGTTCCTGCAAAGTTAGTTTATAACTAGCTTCAATTAGAGCATTTGATTTGTAGGCTACTAGGTTATTCATCAAAGACCTCCTAATGGTGTTAAATAAATATACACCACTAATACCATTAATGGTATGTTTTATTTTAACACCATCAATGCGTGTGGATATTACCGTAAAAAGCACCATCTATTACCGTAAAAAGCACCATCTATTACCGTAAAAAGCACCATCTATTACCGTAAAAAGCACCATCTATGTTGTTGTAAGTTATTGATTACAGCGAGTTTTTTTTACCCGAAAACAAGATAAAAAACAAAAAAACAAGTTAAAAAGGGAAATGCCTGTGAATAACTCAACCAAAGTTGTCAGATACATCACGCTTCGTAATATTTAAAAGGATGTCGCAAACAACGTTTGCTCCTTTTCAGACAAACCTAAAACACCTCAGTAGCTCCCTCGCTTTGCTCGGGCAACTCGTTGAACATTTCTTTTGTCTACGACCATCCAGCCACTGCGCCGCTGTTTTTTCCGTGTCATTGGGTTCGCTTCGCTCACGGCTCAATCAGGAAGGAGCTGTCTGAGCTTCTGAGCCACGTTTTCAGTATTGGGTGATAAATTCCATTATCGAGCCAATAAAACCTCACCACGGACTTCCTGTGGCGTTTTAGAGGGTATTAACACCCTGTTCTAATCTTCCTTTTTTTGATTGAGTAATGCTTGCCCCTTAAATTTCCATTCTTCCCATTTGGGATTGTCACGGGATAATTCATGCAAGCTGACTAATGCCCCCAGTAGTTTTGCGGGGTCATCTACCGGTTTACCCGTTTGACTGTCCACTAACCCTGCCATAATGAGTAATCCCGCCGATTGATAAAGGGCATGGTCACGCGCTTTACGGGCCGCTTTGGCTTCTGCACGCTTCTCTGCTTGAATAAGATTCATCACCTTTGTGCGGGCTTCCTGTGCTTTTTCTGCTGCCCGCTCTGCCTGAATTAACAATGAGAGCGTTTTTATTTCTTGGGCGGTTTTATCCGCTTTATCGTGCAAAATCACCAATAAGCGTTGTGCCTCATTCGGTGATTTTAAACCACGGATAGTTTGCACTCTGTCTGCCACCCATTTAGCCTGTTTTTCGTTTTTCATCTTTACCACTCATGCAGCTTTTAGAATGAAATAATTATGCTCATGATTGGCAACTCAGGTCAAATTCCACTACAATCCCTATCATCTTTTTATTGATAGGGCGCACTTAGACGTTTCTTCACTTCATTCAGAAACGGTGCGCGCTTGCAGCGGGCGAAAACAGCATGGCATCTTATCATCTCAGCGTTAAAACCGGCGGGAAAGGCAAAGCCACTTCCCATGCCGATTATATTGCGCGTGAGGGAAAATATGCCCGTGAAAAAGACAACGACCTTGAGCATCAAGAGTCCGGCAATATGCCCGCATGGGCAGCGCATAAACCGTCCGAGTTTTGGAAAGCCGCGGACACGTTTGAACGTGCCAACGGCTGTACCTACCGCGAAATTGAAATTGCCCTGCCGCGTGAATTGACACCCGCACAACGCCTTGAGCTTGTTCGTGATTTTATTCAACAGGAAATTGGCGACCGGCACGCCTATCAATTTGCCATTCATAACCCCAGAGCGGCGATTGAAGGCGGTGAACAACCGCATGCGCATATTATGTTCTCTGAACGGCTTAATGACGGTATCGAGCGTGACCCGCAGTTGTATTTTAAACGGGCTAACACGAAAAACCCTGAACGGGGCGGCGCAAAAAAATCTCGTTTTGGCGAAACGCCGACCGAACGCAAGGCATACCTTATCGCCCAGCGAGAACGCTGGGCTGACTTACAGAATAAGTATCTTGAACGGTATCAGCACGCTGACCGCGTTGATGCGCGTTCCCTGAAAGCACAGGGGATTGAGCGTGAGCCGGAGCGA
>NZ_VPEG01000061.1:0-6704 GCF_013417275.1 Acinetobacter sp. YH16038
GATGAGAAAATGACTTACTTCATTGGCGTTACTCTTGGGAGGATGATTTGAATAAGGTTATTTTATAATGATAAGACAATCTGTCAAGCTTGTACTAAAGCTTCTAAAAGTTATTTAACATAATGGCGATTATGCGAAACGAGATTGTAAGCCCAAAGTAGAAATGTCCGGTTTCTCCAAAGTAAAAATGTCCGCTTTTAGAATATGCGCTTTTGCGATTATCGAAGCGGACGGTTTGATATGTTGGTGTCTATGTCGGATAAAGAACTTAAACGATTGTCGGTCTTGCAGGAAATCTGCGATCAACGCATAACTCAATCCCAGGCTGCTCAGCTACTTCATATTTCAGAACGTCAGATCAGACGCTTACTGCAGAAATACAAAGCTCAAGGCCCAGTTGCATTAGCCCATGCTGCACGTGGTCAAATCAGCAACTCCAGGCTTCCTGAAGAACTCAGACTCAAGTGCCTCAATATTGTTTCGGATCAACTGCATGGTTTCGGACCCACTTTAGCGCATGAAAAGCTCACTACCATTCATGGATTCGACATCTCGGTGGAAACACTACGTTCCTGGATGATTGCAGCTAATTTATGGATTCCTCGCTCCAAACGCCTGAAACGCCCGTATCAGCCTCGTTATAACCGGGACTGTTATGGTGAACTGATCCAAATTGATGGCTCACACCATGACTGGTTTGAAGGACGCGCTGCTAAATGCTGTCTGCTGGTATTTATCGATGATGCCACAGGCAAATTGCAGCATTTACGCTTCTGTGAATCAGAATCAGCCTTTGACTATATGATTTCGACACGCCTGTATGTCGAACAGCACGGTAAGCCTTTAGCGTTTTACAGCGACAAACATTCAGTCTTTAGGGTGAATCAAAGCAGTAAGAAAGACACCAAGATTACCCAGTTTGGACGCGTGCTCAGTACCCTCAATATCGATATCATCTTCGCTAATTCACCACAGGCCAAAGGCCGTGTAGAACGAGCCAATAGAACGCTTCAGGACCGTCTGATCAAAGAAATGCGCCTGGAAGGCATCTGTTCGATTGAACAAGCGAATGCCTGGCTACCCTGCTTCATTGAGCAATTCAATCAGAAGTTTGCCAAGATGGCCTTTAATCCCAAGGATCTACACCGGACTGTCACTGAAACAGCCGAAGAATTAGATGATATTTTTACCTGGCGTGAACCCCGCAGAGTCACGAACAGCCTGACCATTACTTATGATAAATGCGTATATCTCCTGGAAAACACGGAAGAAAACCAAAGATTGATTGGCAAGTATCTTGAGTTCCTTGAATACCCGGATGGTACAGTTGCAATTGAATATCAGGGTAGAAAAATCAATTACAGCATCTTCGACAAATTAAGCCAGCTGAACCAGCGAGAGATTGTTGAGAATAAACGTTTGGGTTCTGTATTGGCCCATATTCAACAACAGCATGAAGAATTAGAACAGCAAAACAAACGGAATCGTTCTCAAGCTATGCCACGTAGACGTGCACAGAAAACAGCAATTCAAAAACGAAATCTGAATCCTGTGCTTGACTTGGAAATGTCGGTATAGGACATTTCTATTTGGTTATTAGGTAGGACATTTCTACTTAGGAATAACAGTGCATGTTAGAACCTATTCAAAGTCCGTATTTAATAGCTTCTCTTAGCGGATTTACTCATTTTCAAGCACTTGTAAGTAAAGCTCATCCGCTTTTTGAGCAATGGCTTTGCCATTCTCACGCATTTCTAATTCTTTAGCTACATAGGCTTGAATCGGTATGTTGTAATAGCCACCACCATAGTAGTCTTTAATGAGTTTCAAAGGCACTTCCACACCATATTCATCAAAAAGATTACGTCTGTAATTATATTCATGGATCGTATCCGCATAGGTCGGCAATCGGGGTAGATAGGTCAAGTGTGGTGTAGCAATTTCCATCTGCATCCATGTTTTCTGCTTCTTAGACCTGTACTTTAAAAAACGCTGTGCAAAATGGATAATCTGCCCTGCTTGGGAACGGCTTGCTTTGAAAACAGACCATGTTTCAACCATCAGGAATAGATTTTTAATGTCGGCTCGGTTCTTCTCTGCTAGAGAACTATTTTTTTGACTAGCCAATTTATTAATAGAATCAGTAAATTTAGTTTTAATTTTTTCAATACTTTGCTTTGTATATCGCCAAGTCCACGTATAAGCCCTTACTCTGTCTTTGTAGTCTTTTTCATCACCCAAGATGAGCTGTTTATAAGTCTTATGCGTATCTCTAAAAAGCTCCATAGTCACCAGGGCAGTAGGTTTGACAGCAATTGGATTTTTTAAGACAAATTGTTTTGGCTCATTATCTTTGAAGTAGTCTGCAATCAAGGTCTTTTCTGCTGAGATCGAATCAAGATCCCACTTAAAGCCTTTGTACTTCTCTTTAAGAGTCTGAATCTTCAAACGCTCCGACTCTTTGGCAAGTTTATTAATCTCAATACCGTTGAAAGTATTGAAATCTCTACTTGTAGGCGTAGTGAATAAGCAATACAGAAACCATTTATTTTCATTAAAGACATCTCTTTGCACGATCATCGTGCAAATAGGATGACCCTTTTCTAAGCGGTAAGAACGCTGTCTTGGTGAAATACCCAACTCATAACGCTCTGTCATCTTATCCAAAACGGATTCAATGGATTTCTTAGAACTGTCGTACTCAAAGCTGAAATAAAAATATGCGCCATTGGCAACATGGTCAGCGAGCCGTTGCATTGTAAATTTTGTGTGTGGACTAAAAATTATCATCCAAAATATTTCCAATCATTGTTATCAAGGGTTAATTCACAAAATACGCTGTTTTTTGATCAAAAACTAGCATTGTAATCGAGTAAAAGGATTTTTGGTTTTTAGCTGTTTTTTGCTTTTTCCATAGCGAAGCTATGGTGAACTTGCGAAGCAAGTTTTAAGGACTTCTAGACGGTGTTTGTAAGAGGGTAATAAGTAGTTCCATGCGAACGCACCTAGACAGCATATTTTTTGTGCATTATGATTTTCTCATCAGTTGTGAAGTGTGTCTGACCAACGCACCTAAAAGACCTAACCGTTTTTTAGTGTGCCGTTAGGCACACTAAAAATTTTGATTTTCAACAGCTCACAGTGGAAAGGTTGACAGCCTGAAAACTGCTTGACGAAGCGGACTGCTGCGGAAACGTAGCTCGGTACGCTTTGATGAGGGCTGATGAGGGGTGGCTTTTGCCTACCCTCAAATTCTACTCAATCCACTTCATTGTTGGTTCTTGAAGTTGGGCGACAAGGAAACGGAATCACCGAAAGGTGGCGAATGGGTTAAACCCCATTCTAGGCTGAAAGGGCTGAAATCCTGCTTTTGAAGAAATAGTGAGTGAAATCCATAGATGGAGAGTAGCGTTAATAACTACCGTTCTTCGCTGAATCTTTATGGTTTGGCGAGGTGCGTGGCACACACGATGGCTTCTGCGGTATTCGAGAGGGTACAGGCGATCAAGGTGAAAGCTGGCGAGAGTGGCACTTTTGGGTCAGGTGGTGAATTTGTCGTGATGACATTCCATTTTGGCTCGAAAGGTCGATGTATAGCTTAAACGTGTTAAAGGTGGGGAGAAATCCTCATCGACTGTGCTAAGTAAGTGTTCTACCCATGATGATATTTTTTAAGCTGCGGAATCGGTATTTTGGAACTGCGTACCGAAAAGCAAGGAAAAGGTTTAGAAAATTAGTGGATGGGCGTACTGCTTGTTAAGACTTCAAAAGATAACTTGGGACGCACTTTTATGTCATTAGGTTTTGTCACCTAAGTATTTGAATAACTTATTTTAAGTTATCGGCATAGATGTGTTGGAGCGATCTTTAGTAGCGCATATAAGGTAAGTTGTTTTTGCCGAAGTTGTACCGTTAAACGTCTGAATAGTTTGCTCGTCTTTTGTGAAATAGATAGGGATCTATAATCACAGGAGATTTATTAATCGGATTGGAATATTCATTAAGTAAGTGAATGAATAGGACGTTTCTTTAGAGCAGGCTTAAATAGTTTCTTTGAAAGTATTTAAGCTCTCTAAAGTTGGGAAAAGACCATAGCTACCGTTGTCAGAAATGGCTTGTTAAGGGAATCGTGGTTTTGCGAAAGAGTGATGTTGAGGCTACAGGGGACTGTAGTTGAGTGTGTTACTTCTTGCATGGTAAAAGTGCTTGAAGGCTGTGAATTTAATGTCACAGGGAAATCAAAAAGGTTAAATGGGGATTGGTCTCCCCTGCTGTTCGAGTTGGTCGCTCGAACTAAACTAAACTTCTGAAGACATAGTTTTTCGAGGTTGTTATCCACCATAGGATAAATATTTTCTGATTTTATGAATAAAATTAGCGTTTTAAAGTTTGGTGTTGGTTGGTTGGCAATCGGCACTTCGACAAAATTTTACGGTGCATACGTTATAAGCATTTTTTAGACCCCCTCGGATATTCTTGCCAACAGAATATCGAAACGAGGTGGGTTGTCTAAATGCTCACCATTTGCGTTTTAAGGCACTTTAAACTAAAACCTATAGGTAGAATAGGAATGACCAATAAAACGCCAAATACAGCAAACCATGCGCTATAAATCCACATCTCTTGGTGTATCTTGCTCTCGATCTGTCATAAAATCTTCTAACCCTGTTGGGTCATCATGGTTTTTAAAGAACTCCTCCCAAGTTACTTCACAAAAGACACCATCTTCATTGGCTCTAAACCATCGTGGTTTGTTGAAGTTCTTCATCGAGAGAGAAACCAAATCTTCATCTTTTTTATCTTTGCTCATCTCAGATCCTCTTTAGCGAGTGTCTACGAGCGACACAACGAAAATTTGCGCCTAGACTCCCTGAAAAACTGCTTTTTAAAATATTTGCTTCAACAAATTGAAAGTAGATCACATGCTGATCTTTGCACCTAGACCGAGCGAAGCGAGCATAAAAAACTTATGAGCGAAGCGAATTCCGAGTTGCTTTTGATCTTGCTTTTGCTTTTTATTAAAGTCACAACGAGATGAGCCAAAAAATTGCCCCTACGAATCGAGCGAAAGCGAGATTCAATAGAGTTTGAGCGAGTGAAACGAAGCGAAAACCAAGGGCAATTTTTCATGATTCAGGTTTTTAATTATTTTAAGGTTTTTAAATGTTTTTAACTTAGTTTTAATTATTAAATTTCAATAACTAACCTTTGTATTCCCCCACGTTTAGTTACCCATTCCCCCACGTTTAGTTACCCATTCCCCCACGTTTAGTTACCCATTCCCCCACGTTTAGTTACCCATTCCCCCACGTTTAGTTACCCTCCTAATTACACCCTTAACTACACAGTTGCAGTTATACCCACATTGTTATAATCTGTGGGTATAAAAATATTTCAATTGAGTCTATGTCAAAAGAATTAGTTGTAAAAACCAATCGGTTAAACCAAGCTTTTCAAACTCTATCTTTATCAGAGTTTCATATTGTTCAATTAGCCATTGTTGATGCTAGACATACGGGTACTGGACTAAGTACAGATACTCCTTTACGAATAGATGCTTTGAGATATGCTGAAGTTTTTGGGACAACAAGGCAAAATGCTTATCAGAGAATGAAAGAAGCAGAGGATTCTTTATTTAACAGAAGATTTAGCTTCTTTGATGAAGATGGGAAATTAGTCAAAAGTAGATGGATTCAGCAAGTAAAATATCTAGATGATGAAGGGGCTATTGAACTTGTTTTCACTTTAGCTGTTGTACAAGGCATAAGTAAAATTGATGGAATTAAAGACTTTTTTACTCAATATTTACTAAGCCAAACAGCCCAGCTTAACAGTACATATTCAGCAAGATTATACGAGTTATTAATTCAATGGAAAGCTATTGGAAAAACGCCAGTATTTGAATTAGCAACTTTTAGAGAACAACTTGGAATTGGTGTTAATGAATACAAGCGTATGGATCACTTTAAAACTAGAGTTCTTGACTTAGCCATTTCTGAAATTAGCGAAAAAACAGATATAGAGGCAACCTACCAACAGCATAAAAAAGGCCGTTCAATATCTGGTTTTTCTTTTTCTTTTAAACAAAAAAAATCTAAAACTAAATCATTAGAAAATCAGACAATATCTGGCAATCTAGATCTTTTTTCAAAAAAAATGACTGACTCTCAACGCCACTTATTTTCCAATAAGCTATCTGAACTTCCTGAAATGAGTAAATACTCTCAAGGAACTGAAAGCTATCCTCAATTCGCAGTAAGAATTGCTGAAATGCTTAAAGATTCTGAGAAGTTAAAAGAGTTTGCTCCCATGCTTGAAAAGGTTGGCTATCGTTAAATCATTGATGTAACGTTACATTACTAAATATTGTCTACTGACATACAGACTTTTACTTGGGTTACATGATGAAAGCACTATCTGTTATTGAATTAGCTCAACTCTATGGAATGAATCGTCAAAGTATCTATAAACGTATAAATAAAGGGGATTTATCAAAAAATAGTGATGGTAAAATAGATTTATCTGAAGCCATACGAGTATTTGGCGAGCCATCTAATAAAAATAATAATGTAACTACGTTACAGTCTACTACGGTACAAAAAGAGACAGAAGTAGACATGCTAAAACAGCAGGTAGACATACTAAAAAAACAACTGGAACTTGCACATGAACGAGAAATTTTCCAAAGAGAACAACTAGAAGCA
>NZ_VPEG01000062.1:0-6676 GCF_013417275.1 Acinetobacter sp. YH16038
CTGCTTTAAGTCAATGAATATTGCGACTATAAACCAAGCAAAAACAGATGTAAATTCCGTCACCTAGGAACCACTTGATTGCACGATGACAAATTGTGTCAATTAAGTCCGACCAATGCCTTTGGCATTGGTAAAAAATCAAAATCGTTGAAAGCATTATAAAATATAGCTTTTAGTTAGAATAAATATTGCTTGATTACATAGGACTTTTTAGAATATTGTTTGATGACAATTGAACAAATATTGCTTGGTAACAATAAAATGATTCATTACAGCCCGAACAGTCGTTATACAGCGCAAAAAATTGTAGATAAAGTTGCAAACGGTGCGTATTTCTATAGTCACTTTACTATTGAATCTGATAACACGATGTTTGCAGATAAAATCCAAAAACTCATAAAAAAACTCAGCCAAAAATATTCTTTAGATTTAAGCCCACGACAAAGGACTTATCGTTTAAATAAAAAAAATGAGCCTATTGCGGATTTAATTATTCAAAAGCGTTATGACCAAGATATATGGGAATTTTGGCTGTTTGTGACAACTCCAAAAAGCAATGAATACAACACTCTTAAAAGCGAGGGGCAATTAAAGAAAATAGTCAAACAGCGAATATCAGAAGTTGAAACAACGTGGAATCGAGAAGAAGAACAAGAACAAATTTCATTGATTCAGACATATTTTAATGACCATGAAAAATTCAAATTTGTTTTACAAAAGCCCTTTTTAAAAGTTGCGTTTGGAAATGGGAAAAATGTTGAACTGGTGCGCCTTTCACACTCAAAAAAGAAATCAAAGAATTATCCTGATACGGAGAAAAGTGCAAAAAACTATACATGGACTTGGCGATTTGATGAGCCTAGCGTGCAGCTGATTAAAAAAAGCTATGTTGAAATTATAAATACACTTATTTCAAATAATGACAAAAGCGTTGGCATGTCTAAGTTGCAGTCATTTTATGATGATCTGAAATTTTACGGAGTCTTCAAAGGGAATCGGCACCAGATCGGACGATTGTTTGTTGATGCGGTCAGTTATCACTTCAAAAAAACAGGGAAAAACTTTAGAAAAATGGACTACTACATTCCTTTAGAGCTGAATTACCTGCCCCGAATTAAGAATTATGCAGATGATTTTATTCAGTATGTTTTCTTAAGAAGGATTTATGAGAGTGTTCAAATCAATTTGAATAAAGACGATGTAAATCAAGACACTTACACCGAACTATTTAACAAATATTTGGTTTAATAACAGGACTTAATAGGCAACGCCTCGCGCACCCGCTGGCGGCGCTTGCGCATGGTCGAACCACTGGCCTCTGACGGCCAGACATAGCCGCACAAGGTATCTATGGAAGCCTTGCCGGTTTTGCCGGGGTCGATCCAGCCACACAGCCGCTGGTGCAGCAGGCGGGCGGTTTCGCTGTCCAGCGCCCGCACCTCCACCTTGACGCAGTCATACGCCACCGGACCGAGAGGGCGGTGAATGGTCGCGGTGCGCGCAACAAAGGGCGCGCCCCGCGACCACCGGTCGGGGCTGACTGACGAGTCGCCGGGCGTCGCCACGGAGCACCTCATCGGGAACTTCGGGATCGGGTTACGACGGCACGCTCATGTCCTCGTCTGTTGTTCCTGCGTCACGATTACGATTCGTTGGACAATGGCGGTCGCAAGGCAGAGGCCGATGATCGCGAGGCCGCTACTTAGCACATAGGGTGATACACCGTGAAGGGCCGACGCGAAGCCCAGGCCCACGTAGACCGTGACACCTGCGGATCCACCGAGCTGGTCTGCGGCTCGCTGTACGCCGGATGCGACTCCGGCATCATCGTCGGTGACCTCGGTCACGGCCGCGTACTGCAATCCAACGAGGCCGAAACCCATTCCTGCGGCGATGAAGAGCATCGCGGGGGTTAGTAGCCAAGCGGGGGCTTCGAGCTGCGCGGCTGCCGCGATCACGATCATGCCTGCCCCTGCGGAACTCAGTCCCACGACGATGCAAGCACGCGCTCCCCAGCGCCCCAAGAGGCGAGGTACGACGGTCACGGCGACGACTAGTGCCACCGCAAGTGGCAGGAGCAGCAATCCGGATTCCAGCGGAGAGAGACCGAGTCCATCCTGTAGATAGAACGTGAACAGCAGAAAGGACGTTGAGAGCGCCGCGCTCAACAGTGCAGTCGCAAGATTTGCTCGCACTCGTGTCCGGTTGCGGAAGAAGGTCAGCGGAACCAGTGGGTTTGCGGCTCGGCGTTCCACCTTGACGAACAATGCAGCGGCGGCTGCCGCTCCCACCAGGGCAGCGATTGATGACCAGGGCACATCCCCATTGCTGTCCCCGGCCTCCACCACTCCGAAAGCGAACAGCAGCGGTGCGCTCGTCAGCAGAATCGATCCGAGAATATCCAACGGTGCGCGCTCCTGTGATCGGTCTCGAGGTAGCAGGGCGACAGAAGCGATCAGCACGAACAGGACGAACGGAACGGCGATGAGGAAGATCCATCGCCAACCGAGATACTCGGTGATGATTCCCGAGAGCACGAACCCCAGCACAAGACCGCAGCTCGCAACCGCAGCCCAGACGCTCAGGGCGCGGGTGCGCGCCCGCCCTTCGGGAAACAACAGGACGATGGTCGCCATCGCAGCGGGCAGGGCGAGGGCTTCCCCTACACCCTGCAACAACCTTGCACCGACGAGTAGCGGAAAGGTCTCCGCGAGGCCCGCCATCAGCGAGGCCGCTCCGAAGATCGCGGTTCCGATGAGCAGAAGGCGGCGGCGGCCGAAGACGTCTCCCAGACGTCCACCAAGCATCAACAGACCACCGCCTGTGATGGTGTAACCAACGACGACCCATGTCAGGCCGCGCGCATCAACGCCCAGATCGTTGCCGATAGAGGGCAGCGCCACGTTGACCACGGTGACGTCGACGGCGATGAGGAATTGCAGGATGGACAGACAAACAAGGACTGCCCAGGAACGAGCGACCGATACTTGCGCAGGCCGCGATGAAGAGGTGCTAAAAGACACAGAGAACTCCGTTGCTCGAATGAAGATCGTGCATGAGTATCATACGGATGCTCGGGTCGAAAGGGAATCCCCAGGCGAGTAACCTGTTTGCGGTGATCCATTAGCTGCAGGAGCAGAAGAGCATACATCTGGAAGCAAAGCCAGGAAAGCGGCCTATGGAGCTGTGCGGCAGCGCTCAGTAGGCAATTTTTCAAAATATTGTTAAGCCTTTTCTGAGCATGGTATTTTTCATGGTATTACCAATTAGCAGGAAAATAAGCCATTGAATATAAAAGATAAAAATGTCTTGTTTACAATAGAGTGGGGGGGGTCAGCCTGCCGCCTTGGGCCGGGTGATGTCGTACTTGCCCGCCGCGAACTCGGTTACCGTCCAGCCCAGCGCGACCACTTAATATGAATATTGCAACCTTAAAAACTGCTGAAATATTTAAAAAACTCCCTCATTTATTTAAGTCTAAGTTTATATTTTTTTTCCTAGGCTTTTGGTTGATGCTAACAGCATTTCACTATGTCGATATTGTACCTAGTGATGATTATTTAATAATCTCAAAAGCCTTGGGAATACTTGCTTTGATCACCTATTTTTTTGAAAGAAAATAGGTATTACCCTTTGAAATCAGTATGTTTACGCAATGCTGTAAATATCCGTTTTGCAGTTTCTTCACGTACTGATTTTGGGTCTCTCAAAATACCGGCAATAAACAGAGTAAAAGCATCGTATGTCGGGAATGTAGAAAGGTCAGATATGTCACTTACACGACTTAAAATAGCACTATATTTGCTGATTTGAGCATCTGTTAAATCGCAGAACATATCTATTGTGTTCGGGTCCCGAGCTTGTGTCGTTAGAGTTTTAGGTTTTGGTTTCTCTTTTACAGTGAACTTAAAGCCGACTACAGAACGCCCCTGCTTTATATTCTCATAGCTGAGGTTAATATCCGTATTTTGATTAATTTCATCTAATGAGGGTTTAATTACCCTTTTTTTTAAATTACTTAAATCTTGATACGACTCAGGTAAGCCAAGCTGTTCAAAAAGATCATTAAGGCTGATTTGAAAACCGCCCATCACCTGATGTTTCTTAGCTAAGTGATAGATGTCTAGTGAGTAGTCTTTCCGGAGCCGTAATACAACCTCTTTTTTATATTTTGTATAAGGATTTAAAGCATCAAACTCCCTAAGAAGAAGAAGGACTTCATCAGTAAAGTAGAGTTCTGAACCCCCTTGCCCTACTTTATAAACAACCTTGTTCAACCATCTTATTTTCACCCGATCCCCATTTTGTGCTGTATATCCGAAAAATCGGGTAAAAAGACGCTCTGACGCTGTTTCTAGTGCTGTGTATGCGGTTGAAAGATCGACATTACACTCACGTGAAAATTCATGAGATGAGATAAAAATAGGTTCATTACTTGATATTTGTGTTGTTCTAGCAAGCGGCGTAGACATGATAAAAAGACGTTTTTCATCAAGGCTCATTCCACGAAAGCATTCAGCAACTCGGTTTTGTAAGACAACCCAATCTTTCGGATAATGTTTCTTTAGATCTACAGCCATATAAACAGCTCAAAAATAATAAATCGGTTTGTTTTTATACTAAGTACATTGTTTGAGTCAATACTTTTTTACAAATTAAAGTACATACATAGGTTTGTACTTTAATACTTGGCGTTTGTACTTTTTAAACTTGGCGTTTGTACTTTTTAAACAGTGTTTAACTTGGCGTTTGTACTTTAATACTTGGCGTTTGTACTTTTTTAAAGTTTGAAAGCCATGTTACACGTGGCTTTGAGGGGGGGCTAAAAGTATTTAAAAGCTTCTTAAAAGAATAAAAAGGAGCAGGGGAGTGAAAAACAGCCCTATGGCACTCGCTTCGCTCGTGGCATTTTGACCTCGTTTCACTCGGTCTTGGGGGCTGTTTTTTGGTGACTGCTTTCGAGGATTCAAAAAAGCAAAAGCGGCTATGAATTCGCTTCGCTCATAGAGCTTTTTTGCTCGCTTCGCTCGGTCTAGGTGCAAATACCAGCATTTGATTTAATTCCTTTTGTCTTTTTTATTTTTTTAAAGCAGTTTTTCAGAGGGTCGAGGCTCAACTTTTCTTTGTGTCACTCGTAGACACTCGTTAAATATACCGTTTAAATGCAAAAAATAAGGGTTTTTAGCTACTTTAGGTGTTTTTTTGATATTACCTACATGAAGTAAATTAAAGTGCCTTAGAAAGCAAAATAGAGAGATTTAGGAACTCACCTCGTTTAGTTGTTTTGCCGCAACCGAGGGAGTCATATCTCACTTTCGTAGAGTTCACGTTGTTTGTCGAGTAGAACATGGGTAGGCAAATACCCAAGTCATTATCACAATACGTCGTTCTTTATACTAAAGAATGGAAAAAACTCATCTTAACGAGGACTCCCGCTAATTTTTCTAAATTAGTTAAATATTCAATTAGTTAGAATTGAAACTATGAAAAAAATCATGCAGTACACAAGACTATGCTGCCGTATTTTCTTTTCTTTCATTAACGTTTGCTTAGTCCTGACTTAGATCGGGAGACCAATCCCGACCTATCAGAACAAACAATGGCGACCAAACCATTTTTAGCTATGTTTCGCTTTTTTAGATAACAACATAAAACCGACTCGGATTTTCGACAACACTACTCCCTTTACCACCCTTAGCAGCCACGCCACTGGTGAGTTCGCAATGTTTAATACAGCATCGACTTCGTTATTTTCATAACTTATACGACCTACTCATCCTCTCTCCCTCTCCATGCCTTGCCGTGACAACTCAATGTCTAAGCATGGAGATTCCCAAGTTATTTCTAACGATCTTAGCAATTGAACGCCAATGCTCTTTTGTCTGTCAGTGCTTCCATTTTCCCCACCACGCGGTTCCTTAGATTTGGTGGATATGACTTTGAGACAAAATCTGAGCGTATGGCTCTTAATCTACACGTGTCTCCGGTTTATGCTTCCGGATGTATACTGTTTAAGCTATCCGTTGACCCACTTTGCTTGAGATGATCTCACTCAGTGGTGCCGCTGCTTCCAGATTTCTCCTCAGCTAGCCTGTAACATTGCTGTTACCTCAAACGCCATCAGTTGTGCCAATGAGCTGCGCTTCCCTCTTAGAGTGCATTTGCCGCAACACATTGCCGTTATTAGTGACCCTTAACATCCTGTCAGGGTCTCACGGTAATCGTTAAAACAGGGTTTCAATACAAAAAAAATTGTATCTAGTCAGGCTATATCTAACCTCACGACCACTTCACAATCATTCGATTGTTTATAGGCTCCCGTGTCCTTGTCGCCCAACCCCGTTTACAACGGATTGGATCGAAAAGGAGTATTACAACTCCCTAGCGCCCATCAGATCGTACCGAACGGGATTTCTCCAGTAGTACGCTCAATCGGTCAACTCAAAATGGCTAGTTCTGAATTGTGCGCTATCTAAAAAAACATGGCTTTAAGCAGGCTGTTGCCTGCTCAAAATCGCTAAAACGAAAATGGTCAGGCAGTTGGTCAGACTGCTTTAAGTCAATGAATATTGCGACTATAAACCAAGCAAAAACAGATGTAAATTCCGTCACCTAGGAACCACTTGATTGCACGATGACAAATTGTGTCAATTAAGTCCGACCAATGCCCTTGGCA
>NZ_VPEG01000063.1:0-6117 GCF_013417275.1 Acinetobacter sp. YH16038
AATAATAACTATCTATCGAGATATATGCTCCTGTAGATTTTCTTGAATGGGGCTTATAACCTAGATAACACATTTCTCCAACTTTAAAGTTTCCCTGTTCATATTGTTTATCTACCATTTTTGATACAAAGATAGAAAATAAAATTTTAAAAATTAAAAATAAAAAAAATAATAAAAGTGCTCCAATTAAAAGTACTCTTCTATGATAAAGATCCATCTGCATTCCTTTTAAAATTTTATTTTTAATATTTCTAAAATTAACATAATACACGTTATACGGATCTAAAAATGGGAGCCTAAGCTCCCATTTTTATTGATGATTTTTTAATTCTTTCAGCATAGCATCCCGTAAGATTTCATTCATACGTGTCTGATAACCTTTGCCTTGAGCTTTAAACCATGCAAGTACATCAGCATCTAAACGAATGGAAGTCTGTTGCTTCACTGGGCGATAGAATTGATTATGGCGTACAGCATTGCTCCATTCTGTAATTTCAGGCATATCTGATAGATCTAGCTGATCATCAGGAACCGTGCCTTTAGCAAGCAAGCGTTGAATTTCAGCATCTTGTTTGTCGCTGAATTTTTCATTCAGTTCTTTGCGTGAGTGTCTAACCATGCTCATATTTATCTCGCTCCGCTTTTGTTACCTGTCTTGCACTAATAATTCTTATGATTTCACAGTCATCTTCATCAAAGATGGTATGAGCTACTAAGAGCATTAGTACGCCTTTCACTTTTCCAATGGTCTGCCAACGTTCTTCGCCATCGGTATGTCTGTCCTGGATTGAGATCCTTAGAGGATCTTCAAAAACAAGGCTTGCAGTTTCGAAAGAGATATCATGCTTTTTCTGATTCTTTCGATTCTTAGCCTCATCCCATTCAAAATACTGTTCCATAAAAAACATTCAAATTTGTATATACAATAATGTATCACAAAATTGTATCACTCAAGTTGAAAAGCGTAATTTTTAGTCAAATTTATTGGCAAGAACTATCAAAACTGCTCATAAAAAAGCCGACTTGTTTCAAAATCGGCTTTTTGGGCATTTTTAGATTTTTCTGTTTTTATTAAGTGTCTGATATTTATATTAATATACAAGTGTATTGCGTATAACCCCCATTATGTTAAATGGATTTAATTTTGCTTAGCCTTATATTCATTAAATGCTTGAAGCATTTCCTTTTTCTGTTCTTTGGAGACATCTGTATATGAGTAAAATCTTTCATAATCTTTTCTAAATTGGCTACTTTCAATCCTTTTAGCTAAGCCATCAATAAAACCTTTTCCTTGAGTCTGATACTGCTGAATCGTTTGTTCATCTAGGCAGATAGTTTTCTCCCAAGAAATTGCACTCATATTTATAAGAACATTGAGATATATATTTTCGCTATCCTCATATAGTTCCCAAAAATAAGGTTCTATTTCTATAAGCTGCATTCTACTAGTATTCCTAAACTTTTAATTATTTCTAAAATTAACATAATACACCTTATACGAAATACTATTTTTATTCCTTTAAAAATCAATTTCTTATATACTATCAAAAAGCCCATTTACCCTCAAATGGGCTTTTTTTATGTTTTTCCATGTTCCACGCTCAATAAGTGAGCAATGTTCCACGGCTTTGATAAGCCCAGGTGAATAATCAGGAAGCTTGGTCTTTTTCTTTTTGGCGTTCATTCAGCTCTTTTTTAAGTGCCTTTTTATCTTGGTATGATGCAATCAGCATGATCGGGATCAGCAGCGGGGCCACAATAATTCCTAGGGCAATGTCTTTCAGTTTCGGCATGATCTCTCTCCCTTAGTCATTATCAAAGACAGCATTCAGCACACGGCCAAATAAGCCACGTTTTTTAGGTTGTGGCACTGCCACATTTTGCAACGTGGCATGCTGTAGCGTTTGGGTGTGGTATGCTGTAGTTTCTTGTTGTGGCACTGCCACATTTTCTACAATATTTAATTCATTATTCTTTTTATTATCATTGTCTTGTTGTGTTGTCGCATGCTGTGGCATATCGGTGTCGCATGCCGTAGCATCTTGTTGTGGCGCTGCCGTGGCGGGTGCAACAGTTTTTAACTCAATAAGCGTCTGCATACGGTCGATTTGCTGCATTAAACGCTCTTCACGTTCTTGGTATTTTTTAACTTCATTTTCTAAATGAATAATGAGTTTTTTTGTAGATTCATCGCTATCTGATGTAGAAGATTCAATTTGTTGAGATGTTTGCTCAGGCTCCCCAAAGCATCTAATCACTTCCGAAAGGTCAAATTGACCATCACTAGAGCGTGATAAACGCCCATTACGTACAGCTCTGTAAATGGTTGACCTATCAATATGAAATTTTTTAGATACTTCACTTAGCGATAACTTAGCCATTTACTGTGTCCTTTTTATTTGATGGCATGTATCCCACTTTTTTTAGGTATGGGGCTAGTTCTTTGATTTTTTCAGAGTCTTGTAGCATCTCAGCAATACGAACAGCAAATTGAGGATAGCTTTCAGTTCCTTGTGAATAGCGACCCATTTCAGGGAGTTCTGAAAGTTTGTTTGCAAACATATGCCGTTGAGCATCGGTCATCTTTGAAAAAAGGTCTAAGGTATTCGGATCTCTTTCTATTGATGGATTATCCTTTTTCTTCTGTTTAAACGTAAAAGAAAAACCTGAAATTGATCGACCTTTTTTATGCTGTTCATATTTTACAGTGATATCCGTATGCTCATTTATTTGTTTAATAGCAAGCTCAAGTACACTAGTTTTAAAGCGCTCCATACGCTTGTACTCTGTATCGAGTACACCAATTCTTTGACGGAAATCACTTAGCTCTATAACTGGAGTAGAACCGGTACTTCTCCAAGCAATTAATAGTTCATATAAGCGGACAGCATAAGCACTACTGAGATTACTAACTTGCTGTAATTCGTATTTAGTAAAATGCTCTTCTAAACGTGTAATTAATGGGACTATGGCGGGGGCAAAGATAAGCTTAACCACTGCTTCATTATCTATATATCCAATTTCACTAACCCAACGGGATCTATAGTTCTCAATATTCCCTCTTTCATTTATTTTTTGATAACTAAATTGTCTAGCAAATAAATCATTACAGGCATCTTTTAATGCTTGATAGGCAGTATTGCGATGTACACCAAATTGATTGATATAGCCTTCGGCATGTACTTCAAGGGGATCATTAGCATTAATCCCTTTCCCACTTTCCCTTGCTTCAACAATAGCCAATAAAATTAAACGTTGTTCTACTAAATCCAAGTTATAGCTTGCATTGATTAAAGCATTGTCTTTTACCACTAATTCTCTCATGAAGCACCAGTATTAATTATTATGCTATGACACAATAATTAATTTTAGTGCTATAAGCAAGGTAAACGGTGTCATATTGCAAGGTAAACGGTGTCATATTGCAAGGTAAACGGTGTCATATTGCAAGGTAAACGGTGTCATATAACCCTTAAAAGCATTGTGAAAAAAGGCTTTCAGCATGTCTAAAAGCATTTAAAAACTTTAAAATAATTAAAAGCCTAAGGAGTGAAAAATTGCCCTTGGTTTTCGCTTCGCTCAAACTCTATTGAATCTCGCTTTCGCTCGATTCGTTGGGGCAATTTTTAGCTGAATCCTGGAAATGATTTAAATATTGATAAAAGCAAAGTCAAAACAATAAGAACAAATGGATTCGCTTCGCTCATAGAACTTTTTTGCTCGCTGCGCTCGATCTAGAATCTAATTTTTATATGTAATTAAAAAGTTTTTAGATTCCAATATCTAAAAGATTGTTTTTCAGAGGGTCTAAGCGCGAATTTCAGCGATTTCACTCGTAGACACTCGTTCTGTACCTTTCACTGTGAATTTGAGCTTAAATCGCAAACAAGCAGCATTTAGAGCTATATTTAAAGAGAACTCAGATTAATTCCTTATCATTTGTTCCATGATCAAATTTAAATTTCTCAGGTCGCTTCTGTAGATTTTCAAGATTTCTTTGAGCATTCGTTATTTTTTGGCTAGAACTAGAAGCAGTATCCAGGTTCACTGATTTTTCTATTTTATTTGAATGTGGCTTTTTTTCACTGATTCCCATTTTACTCAAATTTCGTAAAACTGAACTGTAAGAAATATTGTTCGCTAGCTCAGGTAAATCAGCGTGGATTTCCTTAATTGTATAACCAGCTTCCAGCCGTTTTTCTATTTCTGGCAATACAGAGATGATGAATTTTTTAGCGCCATGTCTGGTGACCATAATGACTTCCTCTTTCTTTGATTTATGCAATTATGTGCAACTATATGCAATTAAGAGCTTTTATACGATTTTATATGAAATTATCTGCAACTATAAGCTTTTAAATGGTTTTTATTCATTTTGATGTGCAATTATATGCATTTATGTGCAATTGAACTTTCAGTGATATTGGCAAGATGTGTAATGTTGACCAACATGCAAGCATGATTGGCCCACCATTACGCCCACTTATTCGCTTTCAGCTCAACGTGGCATCTTGTCCTGCGGAGCTTTTGGCATAGCCAAAATGTACTGGAAATCAAAAAAATGACTGAGCAGAAAAAGCCGAAACGGATACGCCAAAAAGTAATTCAAGTTGTGGTAACTGAAGCTGAGAAAAAGCAAATTGAAGAAAATGCTGCTCAAGGAAATTTATCAGCTTCTCAATATTTGCGTGATCTTGGTTTGGGCTACCAGCCTAAAAGTCTGACGGATGTAAAAACAATCCAGGAGACACGTAGCCTAAAAGCAGATATGAATAAAGTGGGAGGGCTACTGAAAAACTTAATGAATGGAGAACTGACTGATCCTAAAGAGATCCGATCTAAAGTAAATGGGCTACTGCTGGATTTTTCCAAGAACCAAAATTCAATTGATCTATTCATTTCTAAAGTCAGATCCGCGATCAAGTTTTAAAAAAGTGTAAGGTGTGTGACCTTGTATAGTGGCGTTAGCCTGATGAATTTCGTATAAGAGGTTTTATGTTAAATCAGGAGTTCACAATATTGGTCGCCATAATACTTTTTTCATAAAAATGAAAGTAATTGACATCATTTTACTTTAGTGATTAATTTTTTATTACAAATATCAAGAACTTGAGATGATCATGTTTTTCATCTCCAACTTTTGATAAATTAATGTTAAATCAAACTTTTTTATCCAATTGGAGTAAATTCCACTACCTTGTCTAATTAGTAGTGCTTCATATAGTGTTCTTATTATTTGCATTAACTCTTCATTATTATTCTGCATTGGATTAATTGATGTTACTGTTAAAATAGACTTTAGATAGCCTTCTTTTGTCTTTATTTCTTTCTCTAAATCATCATGGATTTGAACTTGATAAAGAATATTATCAATAAAAAAATGATATGTTCTATCAATAAATTTTGGATCTTTTTCAGGCTCTCGTCCTGAATTACTTTGCCATATTTGTCTTAAATATATTTTTCGCTCTTTATCTATAGTCCAATCTCTATCAGGATGCCAAACTCCTCTAGGAACACTATTTTCTATTTCATCAAGACCATATTCAATACGATCCTCTCCACTAATTCTTTCATTTATAAATCCCATTATTTCCCCTCTTATTAAATGTTCTTATTTCAGAGTAATTAGAATAGTTAAATTTAGCTAAAATTAACATAATACGGATTATCTGAAGCCTGGGATGTCTTCCAGGCTTCTTTTTTGGCTTCGTATAACCGCCATTATGTTAAATCGATGATAAAAGGCTCGACTCATAGAATTATTCATTTAGAAGTTATAGGGTATTCATCATGAATCTGCAAAACAAAGTCATTAAAATCAATTAATTGATATATCATTCTCTGCTTGTAGAATAAAATATTTACTTCTATATATTCAGCTTTATAACATTTTGTTCTATCCATTTTTTTTATAAAATTTGGAAATTGCTTCTTAAATGGAAAATAGGGTCTAACTAAGTTCTGGCTCTTTAAACCATCAACTAAAAAATAATAACTATCTATCGAGATATATGCTCCTGTAGATTTTCTTGAATGGGGCTTATAACCTAGATAACACATTTCTCCAACTTTAAAGTTTCCCTGTTCATATTGTTTATCTACCATTTTTGATAC